>NZ_JAAYXO010000073.1 GCF_012515855.1 Gordonia sp. (in: high G+C Gram-positive bacteria) | reverse complement strand
GCGGTGGTCGCATCGCGCCAGACGCCCAGTCCGCCCTCGCCGGCTCGCGCCTCCCGGTATCCGACGGCCAGGAAGTTGTCGCGAATCGCGAACCAGCTGACGATGTCGGCGTCTTCGTCGTCGTCGCTGAACCGCTCGGCGAGCACCGCCAGCCGAGCTTGGATTCGATCGCTGTCCAGGTCGACGGCCTGTGCCCGGACCAGCGCGGCGCCGATCTCGGAACGGAGTCGATCGATGTCGCACCCGGGCGCTGGTCCGGTGGTCACGCTGATCCACGATTCGGCGGCGCCCGCGCCGGTACGCCGGAGTGCCGGTCCGTCGATCCCGACGATGCGGCCGTCACCGTCACGTCGCACCGACAGGATCGGGTGGTCGTTGACGGCGATGGTGAGACCCGCCGCATCCAGGGTGCCGAGGACCGCTTCCACGAGGAGCGGCATGTCGTCGGCGACCACATGGATCTCCACCGCGCCGTCGTCGAGTTCGGTGGTGCCGACCGCCGTCTCCCCTCGCTCGCGCACCTCCCCGAGTTCCAGGTGCCGTCGCAGTCGAAGCAACGAATCCCCGGACACCGCTGCGGTGTCCGGGGATTCGTTGGTACGGGGTTCGGCGAGATAAGACGCTGCGAACTCGGCGACGAGTGCGTCGCCCGATCGATCCGACGCGCTGTTCACTAGCATCACCCTCCCTGTGCAAGGAGGAGCTCCCGCGAGCCGTCGACTCCCGGCCCCACTGTTCGCCCGACCTTGATCGCCGATACGACCCCGAGGCTACCGTTCAGACAGGCGCGGTGAGGGTCGTACCGAGGCAATCACGGCGGGTGACGCGCAGGCGGGCCTCGCGAGACTCAGTCGCGGGTCAGGCGACGGTGGGTGACGCTGTGCGGGCGCGCGGCCTCCGGGCCGAGGCGGTCGATCTTGTTGGCCTCGTATGCCTCGAAGTTGCCCTCGAACCAGTACCACTGGCCTTCGGAGACGTTGCCCTCCCACGCCAGGATGTGAGTACAGGTCCGGTCGAGGAACCAGCGGTCGTGCGAGATCACGACGGCACAGCCCGGGAACTCCTGCAGGGCGTTCTCCAGCGAGCTCAGGGTCTCGACGTCGAGATCGTTAGTCGGCTCATCGAGCAGGATCAGGTTGCCGCCCTCTTTCAGAGTCAGCGCCAGGTTCAGTCGGTTGCGCTCACCGCCGGAGAGCACTCCGGCCGGCTTCTGCTGATCGGATCCCTTGAAACCGAATGCGCTGACGTAGGCGCGCGAGGGCATCTCGTTCTGGCCGACCTCGATGTAGTCGAGGCCGTCGGAGACCACCTCGAACACGGTCTTCGTGGGGTCGATGTTGGCGCGGTTCTGATCGACGTAGCTCAGCTTGACGGTCTCGCCGACGCGGACGGTGCCCGAGTCCGGCTCCTCCAGGCCGACGATGGTCTTGAACAGCGTGGTCTTGCCGACGCCGTTCGGGCCGATGACGCCGACGATGCCGTTGCGCGGCAGGGTGAACGAGAGGTCCTTGATCAGCACTCGGCCGTCGAAGCCCTTGTCGAGGTTCTCGACCTCGACTACCACGTTGCCCAGACGGGGCGGAGTCGGGATCTGAATCTCTTCGAAATCGAGCTTGCGGTGCTTCTCGGCCTCGGCGACCATCTCGTCGTAGCGGGCCAGACGAGCCTTGTTCTTGGTCTGACGGGCCTTGGCGCCCGAGCGGACCCACGCGAGCTCTTCCTTGAGGCGCTTCTGCAGCTTCTGGTCCTTCTTGCCCTGGACCTCGAGTCGCTCGGCCTTCTTCTCCAGGTACGTGGAGTAGTTGCCCTCGTACGGGTGGAGCTGGCCGCGGTCGACCTCACAGATCCACTGGGCGACGTGATCGAGGAAGTAACGGTCGTGCGTCACGGCGAGCACGGCGCCCGCGTAGCTCGCCAGGTGCTGCTCCAGCCACAGCACGCTCTCGGCGTCCAAGTGGTTGGTGGGCTCATCGAGGAGCAGCAGGTCGGGCTTCTGCAGCAGCAGCTTGCACAGTGCGACGCGACGCCGCTCGCCGCCGGACAGGTTGGTGACGGGGAGGTCGCCGGGCGGGCAGCGCAGCGCGTCCATGGCCTGCTCCAGCTGGGAGTCGAGGTCCCACGCGTCGCCGTTGTCCAGGTCGTCCTGGAGCTTGCCCATCTCCTCCATCAACTCGTCGGAGTAGTCGGTGGCCATGAGCTCGGCGATCTCGTTGTAGCGGTCGAGCTTGACCTTGATCTCGCCCATGCCCTCCTCGACGTTCTCCTTGACCGTCTTCTCCTCGTTGAGGGGCGGCTCCTGGAGCAGGATGCCGACGGTCGCGTCGGGATCGAGGAAGGCCTCGCCGTTGCTCGGCTGATCCAGCCCGGCCATGATCTTCAGGATCGACGACTTACCGGCACCGTTGGGGCCGACGACACCGATCTTGGCACCGGGGTAGAACGACATGGTGACGTCGTTGAGGATCACCTTGTCGCCGTGCGCCTTGCGCACCTTCTTCATGGTGTAAATGAACTCAGCCACGATGTAGCTCCTACCTGCAGCCTTCGCTGCGACGTCGTGTTTCTGCGGATGTCAGTTCTCTGCGGATGCGCACGCCGAACACCCTCGGCGGCGGCATGGTTCGGCGACCATCCTATCGGTCGCGCGGGGTTGCGCCGCTGCGCGGCTCTCCGACCCCGCTGAACGGCACCCTCCGCTCGCGTGATGGAGTTCGATCTCTCATTCTGCTCGTGAGGTGCGTCACACCGGGAACGTGGGCGGGGCGCGTATCGTTACCAATTAGTAACGATCAGTACCGAGCCTGATCCCCGACGAGAGGCACCGCCGAATATGCGACTGAGGTTCAAAGTCTGGCACCGGCAGCAGCGCTACACGATCCGTCAGCGACCGGCGCTCAACAGCCTCTACCGCTTCGGCGTCGGCGTGGTCGGCACCCTGATGGTGCTCGCCGGGATGGTCATGATTCCCCTGCCGATTCCCGGCCCCGGCTGGGTGACCTTCTTCCTCGGCCTCGGTGTGCTGTCGACCGAGTTCGCGTGGGCGCACCGCGTCACCACCTTCATGCGCCGCCAGCTCCACAACGCGGGCGTGCTCACCGCGAACGTCGCCCACGCCGTCCGCAGCCGCATTCACCTGACTGTCGACTACCGCTCCGGCGTGCAGTACCTGCGCACCTGGACCGAGCATCAGCACCTCTTCGCGCGTCCCCAGTACGCACTGGTCGCCGCCTGAGACTGGCACGACCCGCCGAACTCAGAACGTCGGCTGGATTCAAGTCCCCACGGGACTCGAATCCAGCCGACGTTTTCACATCTCGGGGCCCGACGACGGCACGCGGCTCACTCGACGCTCGGTGTCGGCGGAGCGTCCTCGGCAGCCTCGGACTTTTCCAGGACTGACTTTCCCGGGACTGACTTTTCCAGGACCGTCTTTTCCCGGCCCGACTTCTCCCGGCCCGACTTCTCCACGACCGCGTCGGTGGCGGCATCGGCGGTCGTGGCGGCGACCGGTTCCGGCGTGTTCATCTGTTGCAGCATCGCGTTGTAGCTCACGAGTTCGGCGTCGTCGTCCCGGTCCTCCTTGCGATCGAATCGCTTGGCCGCACGACTGTCGGACCTGTTCCACTGGATCAGCAACGCGAGCATCACCAGCATCAGGGGAAATTCGCCGGTCGCCCACGCGATGCCGCCGCCGACACGCTGATCGGCGTCCATGCTGTAGCCCCACGGGTGTTCCAGCGAACGGTAGAAGCGTTCGGCGATGATCGTCCCGGTCATCATCAATGCCACGCCGAAGAAGGCGTGGAACGGCAGCGAGCCCCACACCACGCCCAGCTTGGCCAGTGGGCTGATCTGCCGCGGCGCGGGATCGATGCCGACCACGAGCCAGTAGAACAGGTAACCGCTCACGAGGAAGTGCAGGTTCATCAGCAGGTGGGCGGAGTGGTGCTCCACCACCATGTCGAACAGGCCGCCCAGGTACAGGACGTAGAAGCTGCCGACGAACAGTGTGACGACGATCAGCGGGTGCGTCATGATCCGCGAGTACTTGCTGTGGATTCCGGTCAGAATCCATTCGCGCGGCCCCGGCGGATTGCCGCGACCGGCGGGCGGGATCGCCCGGAGTGCCAGGGTCACCGGGCCTCCGAGCACCAGAAGCACCGGGACCAGCATCGACAGCATCATGTGGCTCATCATGTGAATGCTGAACATGGTCGGCGCGTAGCGGCCGAAGCCCGACGACGTCGCCATCAACAGTGCGGCACAGCCCAGCAGCCACGCGACGGTACGACCGACGGGCCAGCTGTCGCCGCGCTTGCGCAGTCGGTACACGCCGCGCAGGTACACGACGGCGGCCACGATCGCCGCGGTGCCGAAGATCAAGTCGAAGCGCCAGTCGAACAGCAGTCGCGCCATGGTCGGCTCGCCGTCCAGGTTGTAGCCGACCTTCAGTTCCATCGGACTCGGGTTCGCGGCGTTCAAGACCGGCGGCGGTGTCCGCGAGAGGCCCGCACCGAAACCGAATGCCACCGCGAAGACCACCAGTTCCACCGCGGCGAAGCGCACGAACAACGACGTCCGAGGCTCCTTGACACCTTCGAGTTCGCGAAGAGTGAACCGGCGATGCATCGCGCCGATGCCGCCGGCCACGATCAGGGCCACCAGCTTGCCGATGACCACCAGTCCGTACGCCGTCGTGAACAGATCGCTGAACGACAGCCGGACGAGGGCGTTGATCACACCGCTGATGCCGACGACGAACAGGCACCAGAACGCCACCCGCGAATAGCGAGACAGCGCCAGGGTGCGCCAGCGACCGTTGCCGAACGCGTAAGCGAGCACCACCAGCAGGCCGCCCATCCAGAGCGCCGCCGCCACGATGTGCAGGATCAGACTGTTGGTGGCGAGGTCGTGGTCGCCGCCCGACGACGAGTGTCCGAGCAGCGCCGACGGCATCAGCGACAGGAATGCCAGGATGATCGCGAGGAACGTCCACCCCCAGCGCAGCGTCATCCGCGCGACGATGGCCGCGCCCAGCGCGAAGAGCGCGGTCCACATCCAGTACCGGCCTTCGGCCACCTGGCCGTAGGCGGTCATCAGGTTGCCCGGCGACAGGGTCTCGCTCAGCGGCGATCCGCTGACATTCGAGATCGAGAGCGGGATCAGCAGGAGCGCACAGGTGGCCCAGACGATCATCGACGTCGCCGCCCACCGCATGGCGCGGTACCCGCCGGCGTCGAGCGCCCCGTCGGGTTGGGGCGGGACGAAGAAGGCCGCGAAGACCACTGAGCCGAAGCCGATGGCCGCACTGATCTGACCGATCACGGTCACCACGGGAAGTCCGTAGGTGGTCAGCCAACCCGCGTCCGGCACACCCAGCAGTTGCAGGGCCGTGGACGCAGACGCCGCGGTGACGATCACCGCTGCCGTCGATCCGAACACCAGGAGCAGGGCGATCAGCGCCGAACGAGCCCTGGACGGGTCGGTCAGCCGGTCACGCACGGGTTCCTCCACCGCTTCGGTGGGCGTCGCTGTCATGACCTCTACTGTAGGACGGGATATAGTATGCCTTCGCCGCACCATTCTCCGTGCGGCATGCCTCCGTAGCTCAGGTGGATAGAGCAAGGGCCTTCTAATCCCGAGGTCGCAGGTTCGAGTCCTGCCGGGGGCACCACGTTTGCACAGGTCGCAGCGGTACAGCCGCGGGCCCGTGCATCTGGTGAGCCATTCCGCCGCGGTGTTGTCGAACTAACAGCCGCCACTGGCGCGCAAACGCTTCGCTGCCGGCGATCGACGCGAGGTGCCGCAGCATCAGCGCGTCGGGCAGCGCTCGGCTCGCCCGGATGGCGGCCCCCGACAGCCGCACCGGACGCGCACTGACGGCGCGGCCGACGGCACGCGATTCCATCACCACCCGACGCACGCGCGGACGACGGATCCGCTGATACACCGCGAGCGCTGATCCGACGGGAACCCCGCCCCGCAGCGCGCCCGTCAGCACCGCCGCGTCTTCGATCGCCTGGCACCCGCCCTGCCCGAGGTGCGGGCGCATCGGGTGGACGGCGTCGCCGAGCGCCACCACACGGCCGTCGTACCAGCGACGTGCGGTGGACCGGTCGTAGAGATCGGTTCGCATCAGCGACTCCGGCGGCGTCGCAGCGATCACCTCGCCGATCGGGGTCGGCCAGCCTTCGCCGAGTCGGCTGACTTCGGCGTGCTCATTGTCGAAGATCGTGCCCTCGGGCAGTCGACGCGAGGCGAACCAGTACGTACGACCATTCGGCAGCGGAACCGCGCCGAACTCCACACCGGGTCCCAGCACCTGTCCCGCCAGCTCCGGGTCGATCCTCGTCTCAGCGATGCCCCGCCAGGCCGAGGCGCCCGTGTAGCGGGCGGCGAGCCCGGGGTTGAAGCCGTGGATCAGTCGCGAGCCGATCCCGTCCGCGACGACCACCAGGTCCGCGTCCAGGTCCTCGCCGTCGGCGATGCCGACGATCGCGCGTCCGCGCTCGGTGCGTGCGCTCACCGCCGCGACTCCGGACCGCAGCCGCGTCGCTCCCGCAGTTGCTCGGGTCAGCACCTCGGTGAGGTCGACGCGCCGGAGCACCGACAGCGGCTCGCCCAGCGCCTGCAGCACGGCATCGCGATCGGGCCTGCGGATCCACGATCCGTCGCACCACCGCATCGCTCCGCCGCTGACGCGCTCGGACGCGGCCCGCACGTCGACGCCGACGTCGATGGCGTCGAGAGCGGCTAACGCATTGGGCCACAGGGTGATCGCGGTGCCCGACGTGGTGTCGAGCCGCCGCTCCAGGATCGTGACGTCGTGACCGTCGCGGGCGAATCCAGCGGCTGCGGTCAGTCCCGCAATGCCTGCGCCCGCGACGACCACGCGCATCGGGTCACCGTCCGACGAACGTCGCCGGTCGCTTCTCCAGGAACGCGGCGACCGCCTCGCGGTGATCCTCGGTGTGGTGCGCCACCGCCTGCATGGTGGCCGACAGTTCCAGCAGTTGGTCGAGCGTTTGCTGGGACGACTCACGCAGGAGCTTCTTGGTCATCCGCACCGCTACCGGCGGATTCACCGCGATTCGGGCCGCCAGTTCGCGCGCGGCAGGCAGCAACTCGTCCGGCTCCACCACGCGGGAGACGATGCCCCACTCGAGCGCCGTCGCCGCATCCACGCGATCGCCGGTCAAGGCCATCTCGGCGGCCCGTGCCGGTCCGACCACCCGCGGCAGCAGCCACGCGCCGCCGTCGCCGGGAATCAAGCCCAGCTTGACGAAGCTCTCGGCGAAGAACGCCTTGGTCGACGCGATCCGCACATCGCACATCAGGGTCAGGTCGCAGCCCGCGCCGACCGCGGGACCGTTGACGGCCGCGATCATCGGCACCTCGAGCGAGTACAGCGCGCGCGGGATCCGCTGGATGCCTTCCCGATAGCCGACGCGCTGCTGGTGCGGCGCACCGCCGAAGAGGCCGGTCGCGGTAGCCATGTCCTTGACGTTGCCGCCCGCGGAGAACGCCGTTCCCGCGCCGGTGAGGATCACCGCGCGGATCGACTGATCCCGATTGGTCTCCTCGACAGCCGTGACGAACGCATCGATCGCATCGTCCTCCGAGATCGCGTTGCGGGTCTCTGGTCGGTTGATGGTCCAGGTGACGACATCGCCGTCGCGCTCCACCAACAGCACGGGGTCGCTCACAGCAGTTCCAGGATCGTCGCGTTGGCCATGCCGCCGGCTTCGCACATGGTCTGCAGGCCGTACTGGATTCCGTTGTCGCGCATGTGGTGCACCAGCCGGGTCATCAGGATGGCGCCGGAGCCGCCCAGCGGGTGGCCCACCGAGATCGCTCCGCCGACCGGGTTCAGGACGTCGTCCGACGCCCCGATCTCGGCCTGCCAGGCCATGGGCACCGGCGCGAACGCCTCGTTGACCTCGTACGCGCCGATGTCCGACACCTTGAGACCCGAGCGTTCCAGCGCCTTCTGGGTGGCCGCGATCGGACCGGTCAGCATGATGACCGGGTCGTCGCCCGCGAGGGCGACGGTGTGGACGCGGGCCATCGGCGTCCATCCGTTGGCCGCGGCGATCTCGCTGGTGGTCACCAGCAGTGCGCCCGCGCCGTCGGAGATCTGCGAGGCATTGCCCGCGGTGACGACGCCTTCGGGGTCGAACGGGGTCTTCAGACCGCCGAGCTTCTCCACGGTGGTTCCGCGGCGCACGCCTTCGTCCGCGGCGAGGCCGCCGTCGAACCCGATGACCTGGTTGTCGAAGGCGCCGGCGTCCTGCGCAGCCGCGGTGCGCTCGTGCGACCGGGCGGAGTAGGCGTCGAGCTGCTCGCGTGACAGGTTCCAGCGCTTGGCCATCATCTCGGCGCCGAGGCCCTGATTGAATCCGTCGACGCCGTAGCGGTCGAGCACGGAGGCGGGGTACGGCTTGCCGTCGCCGCGTGCGGCGCCCATCGGCACCCGCGACATCGATTCCACACCGCCGGCGATGGCGATGTCGTAGTGGCCGGCCATCACGCCGGCGGCGGCGAAGTGGACCGACTGCTGGCTCGAACCGCACCGACGGTCGACGACCGTCGCGGGCACCGACTCCGGCCAGCCCGCGGCGAGGACGCCGACGCGTCCGATGCTGCCCGCTTGGTCGCCGACCTGGCTGACGCAGCCCCAGATCACGTCGTCGATCGAGGCGGGGTCGAAGCCGACGCGGTCGGCGAGGGCGGTGAGCACGTGCGCACTCAGGTCTCCGGGGTGGATCTCGGCCAGGCCGCCGTTGCGCTTACCGATGGGTGTGCGAACGGCATCGACGATCACTGCATCTCTCATGCATCCTTATTACCCTAACAAGCGCTCGGTAGGGAACATCGGCGCGAAGTTGACCTGTCTGTAACGCGACGCTGCCCACCGCGAAACACTTGCGTACGACCGTGACTGTCATGGTCTCGGAATCCCTGCACCTGCGGTCCGCCGACGCCGCAGAGCCCGTCGACAGCGCAACATCAGTCGACACCGCAGCATCAGTCGACAACGCAGCATCGGTGGACACCGTCTGCGGCTACTGCGGTGTGGGCTGCGGCCTGACACTCGACGTCACCGACGGACGAGTGTCCGGGTCGCGCGGCACCAAGTCGCACCCCGCCAATCGAGGCCGCCTCTGCACCAAGGGGGCGACCACCGCCGACATGCTCAATGCGCCCGGCCGCCTCACCACCGCACTCGTGCGCGACCACCGCACCGGCGACCCGAGGCCTGCGGACGTCGACGACGCAATCACCGAGACCGCTCGCCGCCTCACCGAGATCCGCGACCGTCACGGCGCCGACTCCATCGCCGTCTACGTCTCGGGCCAGATGTCCCTCGAGTCGCAGTACCTGGCCAACAAACTCGTCAAAGGATTCCTCGGCACCAACCAGATCGAATCGAACTCCCGCCTCTGCATGGCCAGCGCGGGCACCGGATACAAGCAGTCGCTGGGAGCGGACGGCCCGCCGGGCAGCTACGACGACCTCGACCACGCCGACGCCTTCCTGGTGATCGGGTCCAACATGGCCGAGTGTCACCCGATTCTGTTCCTCCGCCTGCTCGACCGGGTGGCGGCCGGTGCCAAACTCATCGTCGTCGACCCGCGTCGCACCGCCACCGCCCGCAAAGCGAATGTGCACCTGCGCGTGCGTCCCGGCTCGGATCTGGCCCTGCTCAACGGCCTGCTGCGATTGGTCGTCGACGCCGGCGGCATCGACGAGGAGTTCATCGCCGCCCACACCACCGGATGGGAGTCGATGGGCGACCTGCTCGACGACTACCCGCCGGACCGGGTCGCCGAGCTCACCGGCGTCGACGAAGCCGAGCTGCGCGCGGCCGCCGAGATGCTGCTCGGCGCCGACAATTGGGTGAGCCTGTGGACGATGGGCCTCAACCAGTCCGTTCACGGCACGTGGAACACCAACGCCGTCTGCAATCTGCACCTGGCGACCGGTACCATCTGCCGCCCCGGCTCCGGACCGTTCTCGCTCACCGGTCAGCCCAACGCGATGGGCGGACGCGAGATGGGCTACATGGGGCCCGGCCTCCCCGGCCAGCGCACCGCGCTCGACGCCGCCCATCGCCGAGACGTGGAGACGATGTGGGGCGTTCCCGAGGGCACCATCAGCAGCGACCCGGGCGGCGGCACCATCGACATGTTCGAGCAGATGGCCGCGGGTCGGATCAAAGCCGCGTGGATCATCTGCACCAATCCCGTCGCCTCCGTGGCCAATCGGTCGGTCGTGACGGCGGCCCTGGAGAAGGCGGAGTTCGTCGTCGTCCAGGAGGCCTTCGAGGGGACCGAGACCTCCGCCTACGCCGATGTACTCCTGCCCGCCGCATTGTGGACCGAGGCCGAGGGCACGATGGTCAACTCCGAGCGCAGCGTGAGCCTCACGCGCGCAGCGGTGCCCGCACCGGGGCAGGCCCGGCCCGACTGGGTGCTGATCTCGCAGATCGCCCGGGCGATGGGGTATGCCGCGGGCTTCGCGCACCCGGACGCCGCCGCCGTCTTCGACGAGATCACCGGCTTTCACAATCCGATGACCGGCTGGGACCTGCGCGGCGTCGATTACGCTCGACTCCGCGGCGGTCCCGTCCAGTGGCCCGCGGCCCCGGTCGGGCCGCGGCGCAACCCGATTCGGTATCTCGCCGCGGACGACGTCCCGCGCTTTCCGACACCGGATGGTCGCGCCCGCTTCCTCGTCCGGCCGCACTTGCCGCCGGCTGAACTGCCCGACGACGACTACCCGATGGTGCTGACCACGGGTCGCGTCGCCAACCAGTGGCACACCATGACCAAGACCGGCCGGGTGGCGAAGCTGAACCGCCTCGACCCCGAGCCGTACATCCAGATGCATCCCGCCGACGGCTCCGCTCTCGGGATCGCCGCCGGCGATCTGGTCGAGGTCCGCTCCCGCCGTGGACTCGCTCGCGTGCGCGCACGCATCGACGACGCCATCGCCGAGGGCGTGTGCTTCGTGCCGATGCACTGGGGCGACTCCTTCGGTGAACTGCTGGCGATCAACGCCGTCACCAGCGATGCCGTCGACCCCGATTCGCTCCAACCGGAGTTCAAGGCGTGTGCCGTCGCACTCACTCGCCTCTCCGGCCCCGCCCCCGACCTGCAGGAGCCGCCCGTGCCGACCACCGCCTCCCCCGCGACCGCCACCGCTGGATCGGTGGGTCTCGCCACCGCGCTCGGCGTCGAGCACGCCGAACCGACGCTCTCGGACAGCGAGCGGAGTTACCTCGCGGGTCTGCTGCGCGGGTTGTCGGCCAATCCGCCCGACGGCCATGTGCCGACCGTCCCGCAGCACGCGCCGCTGGCGCCGTCGACCCGCGACTGGGCCGACGGTGTCCTCGCCGGCTACTTCTCCCGGCTGCCGCTGGCGGGGTCGGGCTTGGTCATCGCCCCTGCCGAAGCTGCGGCTCGTACTATTCGGGTGGTCTGGGCCTCGCAGACGGGGACGGTCGAGGGATACGTTCCCGAGTGCGTCGCGGCCATCACCGAGGCCGGGTTCGCGGTGACCGCAACCAACGCCGACCGCATCGGCATCGACGATCTCGTCGGTGACGTCGTCTTCGTCGTGGCGACGACCGGCGACGGCGAGGCACCTGACGACGCTGTCGCCCTGTGGGACGCCCTCTCCGGCGCCAGCGCGCAAGACGTGCACGGACTCCGTTACGCGGTGCTCGGCTTCGGCGATTCCGCCTACGCCGACTTCTGCGGCTTCGCTCGCAAGCTCGACGCGCGACTCCACACCCTCGAAGCCGAGCGGATCTGCGCCACCGCGTACTGCGAACCCGACTACGCCGGCGTCGCCGGACCGTGGGTCGCCGGCGTCGCGCAGGCTGTCGACAACCTTTCCGCCGCCGAGCCGGAGGTCGAGCCCGACGCCGCGTACTCCCGCACCAACCCGTTCCCGGCCCGTGTCGTGGACAATCTGGCGCTCGGCCGCCCCACCGCCGACAAAGAAGTGCGCCGGATCGGGTTCGAACTGCCGTCCGGCACGCTCGAGTACCGCGCGGGCGACGCCCTCGGCGTCTGGCCGCGCAACAGCGACGCCCTGGTCGACGAGTGGCTGCGTGTCACGGGCCTAGACGGCGACCAACCGGTTCAGATCGACGACCGAGACGTCGCGTTGCGGCAAGCACTCACCGAGAACTTCGAGATCGCCCGCTGCACCAGGGAACTGGTCGCGTTCGTGGGCATGCACCACGAGGACGCCGAACTCGCAGCACTGCTCGACGATCCCCGTGCGCTCGCCGATTGGGCGTGGGGTCGACAGTCGGTGGATCTGCTCGCCACGCACCCCGTCGAGGCGTCGGCCACGCAGTGGCTGTCGGTGTTCCGTCGCCTTCAGCCCCGGCTGTACTCGATCTCGTCGAGTCCGGCCGCCCACCCCGGCCGCGTGGAGGTGACCGCGTCGATCGTCCGTTTCGGCAGCGACGACGCCCGCCGCCAGGGCGTCTGCTCCGGCTTCCTCGCCGACACCCCCGTCGGCGACACCGCTCGTCTCTTTGTCCAGGCCAACACCAACTTCGGTCCGCCCGCCGACGCCGACGCACCGGCGATCATGATCGGTCCCGGCACCGGCATCGCGCCCTTCCGGGCCTTCCTGCACGAGCGCTCGGCGACCGCGGCAACCGGCGACAACTGGGTGTTCTTCGGTGAGCGCCACCGGGACAGCGGCTTCTATTACGCCGACGAACTCGAGGGATTCCGTCAGTCCGGGCTGCTGACCCGACTCGACGTCGCCTTCTCGCGCGACCAGGAAGACAAGGTCTACGTGCAGCACCTCATGAGGCAGAACGCCGCCGAGATCTGGGCCTGGCTCCGTCGCGGCGCGTACGTCTACGTGTGCGGCGACGCCAAGCAGATGGCCCGCGATGTCGACGAGACCCTGCAGACGATCATCGCCGAGCACGGCCGCCTCGCCCCCTCCGGCGCGGCCAACTACCTGCGTGCCCTCGCCGCCGAGAAGCGCTACGTCCGGGATGTGTACTGACCACACGCCCCGGGGCGAAACCTCGCCGAAATCTCGTGCGGGAGTCGTCATCTGCCCGCAACGTTCGGCGCGCGGAGATGCAACACCGCGTTCGTAACGTCGTTTCCGAGCCGAACGACGCGGCGCCGGCACGACTGCCGGCCCGCAGGAACTGGAAAGGACATCAGCCAATGAGCAAGACCGTTGCAGTCATCGGACACGGCATGGTCGGACACCGGTTCGTCGAGGCGCTGCGCGCCCGCGACACCGACCGCCAGTGGGACGTCGTGGTCTTCGGCGAAGAGTCCGATCCCGCATACGACCGCGTCGGCCTCTCCAGCTACGTCGGGTCGTGGGCCCGCGAGGAGATGGCCCTGCCCGGCTGCCGCTACGACGCCGACAGCGCCGTCGCGCTGCACATCGACGCGCAGGTCACCGAGATCGATCGCACACGTCGGGTGGTTCGCACGGCGTCGGGCGACGAGGTCTCGTACGACTCCCTCGTGTTGGCCACCGGTTCGCGTGCCTTCGTTCCGCCGGTCCCCGGGCACGACTCCCCCGGCTGCCACGTCTATCGCACGCTCGACGACCTCGACGCCATCCGTGACCGCGCCGACCGTGCCATCGCCAACGCCCCGGCCGGGACCACTCCCGTGGGCATCGTCGTCGGCGGCGGTCTCCTCGGTCTGGAAGCCGCCAATGCCCTCCGCCTCCTCGGCTTGGCCCCGCACGTCGTCGAGGTGAACCCGCGGCTGATGTCCCAGCAGGTCGACACCGGCGGCGGCGAGCACCTCGCCCGGATGATCGGCGACCTCGGCATCGCGATGTCCCTCTCGTCGGGCACCAAGTCCATCGAGTCGACCGACGACGGGGTCCGCGTGACGCTGGCCGACGACACCGTGGTCGACGCAGCGCTCCTGGTCTTCGCCGCCGGCGTCCGACCGCGCGACGAGCTCGCCCGCGACGCCGGCCTCGACATCGCCGAGCGCGGCGGCGTGCTGACCGACGGACGCTGTGTCACCAGCGATCCGAGCATCTTCGCCGTCGGTGAGGTCGCCGCGATCGACGGCCGCTGCTACGGCCTGGTGGCCCCCGGATACGCGACCGCCGAGGTGGTCGCCGACCGCCTGCTGGGCGGCTCGGCGGTGTTCCCCGGCGCCGACACCGCAACCAAGCTCAAGCTGCTCGGCGTCGATGTCGCCAGCTTCGGCGACGCCTTGAGCACCACCCCGGGCGCCCTCGACGTGGTGGTCTCCGATCCCATCGGCGGCGTCTACGCCAAGCTGGTGCTCTCCGACGACGCGTCGACCCTGCTCGGCGGTGTGCTGGTGGGTGACGCCAGCGCATACGGACTCCTCCGACCGCTGGTCGGCTCCACCCTCCCCGGCGACCCGGTCAGTCTGATCAGCCCGGCGGGCGACGCCCCGGCTCTCGGAGTCGGCGCCCTCGGCGACGACGCTCAGATCTGCTCGTGCAACGACGTCTCGAAGGGCACGCTGTGCGCGGCGATCGCCGACGGCGCCTGTGACGTCGCCGCGCTCAAGGGCTGCACCGGTGCCGGCACCGCCTGCGGTTCGTGCGTGCCACTGCTGTCGCAGTTGTTGGACGAGCAGGGCGTCGAGCAGTCCACCGCCCTGTGCGAGCACTTCTCGGCCTCCCGCGCCGAACTCTTCGAGATGATCCGCGCGGGCAAGGTGCGGACCTTCTCCGGCATCATCGAGAGCTTCGGCACGGGCACCGGCTGCGACATCTGCAAGCCGACCGTCGCATCGATCCTGGCGTCGATCGGTTCCGGCCACATTCTCGACGGCGAGCAGGCGTCGCTGCAGGACTCCAACGACCACTTCCTGGCGAACATCCAGCGCAACGGCACCTACTCGGTGGTGCCGCGAGTGCCCGGCGGCGACATCACGCCCGAGCACCTCATCTTGATCGGTGAGATCGCCCGCGACTTCGGGCTGTACACCAAGATCACCGGCGGCCAGCGCATCGACCTGTTCGGTGCGACGGTCGATCAACTGCCGCCCATCTGGCAGCGACTGGTGGACGGTGGCATGGAGTCCGGCCACGCCTACGGAAAGTCGTTGCGGACGGTCAAGAGCTGCGTCGGCTCCGATTGGTGCCGCTACGGCCAGCAGGACTCGGTCCGGATGGCCATCGATCTCGAGCTGCGGTACCGCGGGCTGCGGTCGCCGCACAAGATCAAGATGGGCGTCTCCGGCTGCGCCCGCGAGTGCGCGGAGGCGCGAGGCAAGGACGTCGGCGTCATCGCCACGGACAAGGGCTGGAACCTGTACGTCGCGGGCAACGGCGGCATGACGCCGCGGCACGCGCAACTGCTCGCCAGCGACCTCGACGACGCGACGCTGATCGCCTACATCGACCGGTTCCTCATGTACTACATCCGGACCGCCGAACGGCTGCAGCGCACATCCACTTGGCTCGACGGTCCCGGCGGCGGGCTCGACCGGGTCAAGGCCGTGGTGATCGACGACAGCCTCGGGCTCGCGGCCGAGTACGAGGCCGACATGGCTCGCCACGTCGAGGAGTACCAGTGCGAGTGGAAGGGCGTGCTCGACGACCCGGACAAGCTGCGTCGCTTCGTCTCGTTCGTCAACGCCCCCGGCGTTCCCGACCCGACGGTCTCGTTCGGCGAGAGCAACGGGCGCCGCGTGCCCGTCCTGCTCGGCTCGCCCGCGCTCCCCCGCGACTGACCCCGTCCAGGCCCGTTCGAACAGCCCCCAACGCGAAAGGCACTGCGATGAACAACTATTTCGACCTGCACCGGTGGACCCGGGACTGGACCGAGGCCTGCCACTTCGACCGCCTCGACCGGCTCCGCGGCGTCGCGGTGCTGTTGCCCGACGGCGCCCAGGTGGCGCTCTTCCGACTCGCCGACGACAGCCTTCGGGCAGTCGGCAACATCGACCCGATCAGTCGCGCCGCAGTGATGTCCCGCGGCATCGTCGGCGACCGCAACGGCTTCCCGGTGGTCGCCTCGCCACTGAAGAAGCAGGCGTTCAGCCTGATCGACGGGCGCTGCCTCGATGCCGACGGCGTGCGCATCCCCGTCTACGGCACCCGGGTGGGCCTGGACGGGACGGTATTCGTCGCCAACGCGCCGAACATCCGGTTCGGGTTCCGTCCCGCCGGGTTCAATGCCGACACCGTCAGCGAGGTCCGCACTGTCGATCGGGTGGCACCGTGACGGTCCTCCTCGTGGCACACGGCACCCGCAATCCCCACGGCGTCGAGATGTCGTACCGCTTGGCGGACGCGATCGCCGACCGCTGCGGTCGGGCCGCCGCGGTCAGCTTCGTCGACGTGGTCGGGCCGTCGCCCAGCGAGATGCTGGCCGAGCTGCCTCCGGGACCGGTCACCGTGCTGCCTGCCTTCCTCGCGCGCGGACACCACGTGCGCGTCGACGTGACCCGCCACGTGACGCAGGCCGACCGTCCGGTGTTTCTCGCCGACGCCCTCGGGCCCTCGCGATTGCTCGCGCAGGCCCTCATGATCCGCCTGGCCGAGGCCGGGACGACGTGCAACGACGCCGTCGTCCTGGCCGCGGCCGGCTCATCCGACCCGGCCGCGCACCGCGACATCGAGTGCGCGGCCCGGTACCTGTCCGCCCTGCGCGGCTCGCCCGTCGAGGTCGCGTTCGCGAGCGTCTCCGGAGCCTCGCCCTACCGCTCGGTGGCGGAAACCGTCGCCGACCTCCGCAGGCACGACCGACGACGTCGCGTCGCGGTGGCGTCTTACCTGCTCGCCGACGGACTCTTCCAGCGGCGGCTGGAAGAGTCCGGTGCCGATGTCGTCGCGCGCCCGCTGGGGCTTGCGACACCGGTGATCGAGTTGGCGTGTGCCCGGGTGGCTACGGCTCGGGAGTTCGCGGCTACGGAATGTCGACAGCGAGCCGGTATCCCCGTTTGACCACGGTCGCGATCATCTCGCGATGACCGAGCGCCGCGCGAAGTCTGCCGACGGCCACCTCCACCGCGTGCTCGTCGTCCGAACCGACCACCGACAGCAGGTCGGCCCTCGAGACCACGGTCCCCGGCACACCGTCGCGTCCGCCGGCCAGCGCTTTCAGCAGACGCAGTCCTGACGCGGGCAGGTCGCAGATCTCGCCGTCGACGACGGCCGCCGCGGCTCGCAATCCGAGTCGATGGCCGGCCACCGTGAGTTCGCCGGTGCGCCCCGGCAGGTCGTCGACGACCAGGCGGGCCAGCGCGCCGAGTCGCATCCGCTCCGGGCAGCGGCTCGTCACGCCCGCGAGCTCCAGCGGCGCCGCCGTGACCGGCCCGACGCTGTAGACAGCGACCGGTCCGGCGAGGGCTGCGACCAGTCGCTCGCGGACGCCGAGCTCGCCCGCCCTCGTCAGCATCGACACCGCAGCAGGTCCCGAGGTGAACGTCACCGCGTCCACGCGATGCGCCACCACGTCGTCGATCAGCGCGTCGAAGGCCCCCAGATCGGTGGGTCGACGCCAGCTGTACACCGGAACCGCCACCACTTCGGCACCGAGCGCGGTGAGTCCGTCGACGAAGTCGCGGTTGGGGTCCCAGCCGTCGATGGCTCCGTGCAACTGAACCGCCACGCGGCGGCCGGCGACGTCCTCGGGACGCAGATGCGCCAGCACCTCGGCAGACGACTCCGATTCCGGCGACCACTCTTCGCGGAGCCCCGCCGCACGGAGGGCTCCGGTCACTTTCGGGCCGCGCGACAGGATCCGCGCCCCGCCGAAGGCGGACATCAACTGATCGGCGAGACCCCACTCGTCAGCGGCTTCGATCCACCCGCGGAATCCGATGCCGGTGGTCGGAATCAGCAGGTCCGGTGGCGATGCGATGAGCGCTTCGGTGCCGGCACGCAGTGCGCGGTCGTCGGCCAGCGGGATCATCTCGATCGCGGGGGCGGCGACCACCTGCGCGCCGCGGCGCGTCAGCAGGGCCGCGAACTCTTCGGCTCGTCGAGCAGCGGTGATGGCAACGGTGAACCCCGCCAGTGATGGCGGGGTCGACCGAGAATCATCGGTGGTTGGGGTACTCATGCGAGTCCCGTCGCGGCAGTCATGAAGCCAGTTTCGCAGACGTTTTTGTCGTCGATGTTTCGCCAACGGTCCGAGGCACCCCGACATACGCACGCCAGGTGACGGTCGCGGCCACGAGATAGAAGGCTGCGAAGATGATGACGGCGACGGTGGCCGATCCGGTGCTGAGGTACGACTGCCGCAGCGCCATGTTGATGCCGACGCCACCGAGTCCACCGATGGCTCCGGCGATGCCGATCACCGCGCCCGACATCGATCGCGAGTACGCCGCGCGGCCGGACTCATCCAACGGCAGGGCTCGCGCCTTGGCCTCGAACACCGACGGGATGATCTTGTAGACCGAGCCGTTGCCCATGCCCGAGAGCACGAACAGGGCGATGAAACCCACCACCTGCACGGCGATCGAGCTGCCGACCAGCAGAACACCCGCCGCACCGATCATGGCGACGAACACGCCGAGCGTCACTCGGCTGCCACCCACCCGATCGGCGAGCTTGCCGCCGTACACGCGGGCGATGGAACCGAGAAGCGGGCCGATGAAGGCGATCTGCGCGGCATGCAGCGACGCTTGCGCCGGGGTGTCGCCGCGCTCGAGGAAGTTCAGCGCGAGCACCTGCGAGAACGCGAACGAGAAGCCGATGAACGAGCCGAAGGTGCCGATGTACAGCAGTGCGATCATCCAGGTGTCACGGTCGGCGACGGCCTCGCGCATCGACGCCACATCGACTCCCGGGCCCTCGAGATTGTCCATGAACAGCGCCGCTCCCAGGGCAGCCACGGCGAGCAGCACCAGGTAGAGCGCGCACACCCAGTACGGCTGCCGATCCCCCGCCCAGGCGATCACCAGCAGGCCCACCAGCTGGACGGCGGGCACACCGAGGTTGCCGCCGCCGGCGTTCAACCCGAGAGCCCAGCCCTTCAGCCGCTGCGGGTAGAAGGCGTTGATGTTGGTCATCGACGATGCGAAGTTTCCGCCGCCGAAACCGGCGAGTGCCGCACACACCAGGTACACCCACAGCGGCTGCCCCGGATTCGCCAGGATGACGATGGTCGCGACCGCCGGCACCATCAGCACCAGCGCGGAGAAGATGGTGAAGTTGCGTCCGCCGAAGCGCGTCGTCGCCAGCGTGTAGGGAAACCGCAGTAGCGCGCCTGAGAGGGTCGCGACCGCGCCGATCAGGAACTTGTCGCCGGCGCTGATGCCGTAGACGTCGGTCGGCATGAACAGGACCATAACCGACCACAGCGTCCATACGGAGAACCCGACGTGCTCGGCGATCACCGACCAGATCAGATTGCGGCGGGCGACGGCCGCGCCCCCGCCCTCCCACGCGACGGTGTCCTCCGGGTCCCAATCGGTGATGGTTCGCGATCTGGTGCGCAGGCCTGAAACTGGTCTGATCCTCACGGCGTCTCCTAGTTCGCCCGATCCGGCGATCGGTTCTGCCCGAACCTTATGAACCGTGTGTTGCGGCCGCGGTCCGCGTCCATCACGCGAAAGTAATGATCGCCTCACCGGCAGCGCGCGAGCGGAGTGAGGTGTGCGAAAAACCGCCGACATGCGCCGACACCGCGATAGGCGCCACGATCAGTCTCGGCATCGCCCGCTGAGGGAAGGCTTCCCTCGGGCGGCGCCCCTGGGACTGATCGTTGCAGCCGTTCGAGCTGCCCACGATGTGCCAGGGGCGCTACTCGTCGACCTCGAGTACGCCGAGCGCATTGCCCATGATGGTCCCCAGATAGAGCATCCCGTCGTTCTCGGCGACCGAGGTGACGAAGCCGAAGTCGACGTCGTCGATCCGAATGTTGCGGACCAGAGTGCCGTCGAAGTCGAAAGCCTGCACCCAGACCACCTCTTCAGGTGCCGGTCCCACGCTCTGAGGCGCTCGAGCGAGCACCTTGCGGGCGCGCAACGGCAGCCGGAAGATCCCTTCGAGGACCGAGTTGCGGGGCGAGGCGAGCGCGACCCACAGCAGTCCGTCGCTGCCGATGGACATGTTGTCCGGGTAGCCGCCGAGGTCGTCGTAGAAGACGTCGGAGGTCCCGGCCGCGCTGCCGGTGAGCCAGTAGCGGGAGATTCGCGACGCACCGGTCTCGGCCACCAGGAGGTAGTCCTCCTCGGGGCTCAGCACCACGCCGTTGGCGAACTGAAGGTCGTCCCGCAGCACCTCGACCTCGCCGCCCGGGACCAGTCGCATCAGTCGGCCGGTGCCGGAATGCTCGATGAGGTCCGACCGCCAGCGGTCGATCGTGAAGTTCTGCGACGACGACGAGAAGTAGAGCGTGCCGTCGGACGCGTGGACCACGTTGCTCGCGAAGCGGAGCGGGCGTCCCTCCACGGAGTCGGCGAGCACCTTGGCCCGTGATTCACCGACCTCCAGCTTCAGCAGGCCCCGATCGTGGTCGCAGATGTAGATGGAACCGTCGTCGCCGATCTCCAGCCCCAGCAGTCGTCCGGCGGTGTCGGCCAGAACGGAGACGTCGTCCGTCTTGGGGTCGACGACGAGAAGACGTCCGTCGTCGATTCCGGTCACCACCCTGCCGTCTTCGAGGCAGAGGACGTCTTCGGGAGCGGTTCCGGGAAGGGCGATGCGGCGAAACGAGGTCACGTCCACTGTCATAGCAGCAATCTACGTCGCGTGCCCGACATCCCTGCGACGCGGCACTCCGGGCCTGTTCAGGAGGCGACCAACGTCCCATGCACCAGAGTTCATATGAAAACTGTTGCATACCGCATTGTTGCATTGCTACTCTTCGACCATGGCACTTGAGCACGCGATCCTGGTCTCGCTCTCCGAGCGACCGGGGACCGGCTATGAGATCGGCCAGCAGTTCTCCCGATCCATCGGATACTTCTGGTCGGCAACGCACCAGCAGATCTACCGGACGCTGAAGAAGCTGCATGCCGACGGGCTGGTCAGCTTCGAGTCCATCGCGCAGGACGGCCGTCCGGACAAGAAGGTGTACACCCTCTCCGACGCCGGCCGCGACCTGCTGGCCGACTGGGTCTCGAGTCCCACGCCGCTCTCTCCGCTGCGCAGTGACATCGGCCTGAAGCTGCGAGCCGCGGATCTCGGCGACCTCCCCACCGTGATCACCGAGTTGCGCGCGCACCGCGACGAAGCCGCCGGCCTGCTGGCGGTGTTCCAGGGATGGGAGCAGGAGTACTACCCCGATCCCGATGCACTGAGCGGCCGCAAATTGGGCCAGTACCTGGTGCTGCGCGGCGGAATCCTGATGCACGAGCACACCATCACCTGGTGCGATGAGGTGCTGGTCCGGTTCCAGCGCGAAGTCGACAATCAATCCGCCGCACAGCCTGCAGCCACCAGCCGCTGATCCCCGCAGTCCACTCCCTCTGTTTCCACGAGTTGTTCCCTCGATTAGAAAGGTCGCGCCAATGACAGCCCAGACGGCGCCCAACGCCCACTTCCCCAAGCTCTTCGAGCCGCTGCAGATCGGCGGGATGACCCTCGACAACCGCCTGGTCATGGGTTCGATGCACACCGGTCTGGAAGACCGCGTGTGGGACACCCCGAAGCTCGCGGCGTACTACGCCGAGCGCGCCCGCGGCGGTGTCGGCCTCATCATCACCGGCGGATTCGCACCGTCGCGCACCGGTCTGCTGTCGCCGTTCGCGGGCAAGCTGACGAACAACGCCGACATGCTGCGCCACCGCGAGTTCACCAAGGCGGTCCACGCCGAGAACGGCAAGATCGCGCTCCAGATCATCCACGCCGGACGCTACGGCTACACGCCGCTCAAGGTGGCCGCGGGCAGCGAACCCAGCCCGATCCACCCGTTCAAGCATCTGCAGATGACCGAACAGATCATCAAGCACGTCATCCGCTCGTTCGGCGAGTCCGCCAAGCTGGCCCGTCGGGCAGGCTACGACGCCATCGAGATCATGGGCGGCGAAGGCTACCTGATCAACCAGTTCCTGTGCCCGCACACCAACGACCGCACCGACAAGTGGGGCGGCAGCACCGAGAACCGCCAGCGCTTCCTGATCGAGATCATCAAGGACATCCGCAGGAAGGTCCCGCGCGACTTCCCGATCATCCTCCGTCAGAGCGTCGCCGACTTCGTCAAGAACGGCCAGACGTTCGACGAGATCGCGCTGCTGGCCAAGCGCGCTGAGGAACTCGGCGTCGACGCCATCAACACCGACATCGGCTGGCACGAGGCCCAGGTCCCGACCATCGTCACCTCGGTGCCGCGCGGCGCGTTCGTCAAGTTCACCGAGCGCCTGCGCGACGTCGTGGACATCCCGCTGATCGCCTCCAACCGCATCAACACCCCGGAGTTCGCCGAGGAGATCCTCCAGAACGGCAAGGTCGACGCCATCTCGATGGCCCGTCCGCTGCTGGCCGACCCCGACTTCGCGAACAAGGCGCAGGACGGCCGCTCGGACGAAATCAACACCTGCATCGGCTGCAACCAGGCCTGCCTGGACCATGCGTTCGTCGGCAAGAAGGTCTCGTGCCTGCTGAACCCGCGCGCCGGACGCGAGACCGTTCTGACGCTCGGCGCCACCCGAACCGCCAAGCGCGTCGCGGTGGTCGGCGCCGGCCCGGCAGGCCTCTCGGCAGCAGTTGCTGCGGCGCAGCGCGGGCACCGCGTCGACCTCTTCGAGGGCGGCGACAGCATCGGCGGCCAGTTCTCGATCGCTGCTCGGATCCCGGGCAAGGAAGAGTTCAACGAGACCATCCGCTACTACACCCGCCAGCTCGAGATCAACCACGTGAACGTCCATCTGGGCACTCGGGTCACCGCGCAGGAGATCATCGACGGCGGCTTCGATCAGGTGGTCGTGGCGACCGGCGTGGTCCCCCGCATCCCGGAGATCGAGGGCATCGACCACCCGATGGTCGTCTCGTACGCCGACGCCGTCCTCGGCCACCGGGAGATCGGCAAGCGCGTGGCAGTGATCGGTGCCGGCGGCATCGGCTTCGACGTCACCGAGTTCCTGACGGTCGACGAGTCGCCTACTCTGAATCTGAAGGAATGGGAGCAGGAGTGGGGCGTCACCGAGGATCTCGACACCCCCGGTTTCGTGACGCGGCCGCGCCCGGTTCCGGCCACCCGCGAGGTGTACATGGTGCAGCGCAAGCCCGGCCGCCAGGGCAAGACGCTCGGCAAGACCACCGGCTGGGTGCACCGCGCCGCCGTCAAGATGAAGGGCGTCGAGCAGATCTCCGGCGCCAGCTACGACAAGATCGACGACCAGGGCCTCCACATCACCGTCCGCGACAAGGAAGGCAACGTGACCGGCCAGCGGGTGCTGGAGGTCGACAACGTCGTGGTCTGCGCGGGCCAGGAGTCAGTCCGCGATCTCGTCGACCCGCTGACCGAGGCGGGAGTGATCACGCACGTCATCGGCGGTGCCGACCTCGCCTCCGAGCTCGACGCCAAGCGCGCCATCCGTCAGGGCACGGAGGTCGCTGCCGGCATGCCGTGATCCGGCACTGACAGGTCTCAGACGAGGGGGGGTCCAGCGCAATTCGCGCTGGACCACCCCTCGTTTCTGCGCAGCGGGCAGGAGTTCAGTCGATTCGTTCGATCGCGGGCACAGTGTAGGTCTGGTCCAGCACCGCGGCATCCGGCTCGTACATGCGCAACACCGGCCGGAACTCGCCCGCCGGGGCGGGCAGCCAATTGGCGCGCGCCCGCGGATCGGTCGGTTCAGCATGCGAGATCGTGATGACCAGAGAACCGTCGTCCTCGTACTCGATGCCCGCGGTCCGGTCGCCGATCGAGTAGCGGTTCGCCGGGTTCGCCGCGAGGAAGTAGTCGGGGACGTCGTACATCGTCAACGACCAGAATGCCGACACCGGCGGCAGCGGGTTCAAGTGCAACCGATAGGTGTTGGCACCGGTGAGGGCTTCTCCCTCGTCGTCGATGTAGGTCGCGATGTACGCGGCCTCGTAGGCGTGGTTGCCCCACAGTCCGCCGAGCGCGACGGAAGCCCTTTGGATGATGCGTTGCTGCGGATCGGCGATCTTGAACGCGGGGTCATCGAGAGCACCGACTTCGAAGTGGTCGAGGTTGTAATCGAACGAGTGGTACGCCAGGTTCCACCCGTTCACCAGGGCATTGCCACCACCACCCGCGAGGACCTTCTCCAAGAGGGCCCGACCCTGCACCACCGCCGCCGCGAGGTCGGCCTCGTCGGATGCACTGACGAGTTCGATGTAGCGCGCCTGCATCGCGCGGTCACGCTCGGCCGGCGCGAAGGCTTCGCTCCACCGAACGAAGCGCTGCCAGAAGGCGGCCGTGTCCGACAGCCCGGTGTCGATCGACGGCATCCCTGCGGGCACTGCGGCAGGATTCACGGAGGTGAGGGTCGTGGCGTCCTGTAGCGCATGCACGGCCGGGAGGTCCGCGTCGTTCTCGACGGCCCACCGACCGACGATCGAAGCGACTGTCGTCGGCACGCGCACCACGATGGCGTCGTCCGGTTCGGACCCGACCCAGTCCGGCGGCACCAGCAGGAACCGTCCCGCGTCGGACCCCGTGGCCCGGTGACCGATGTAGGCGAAGTTCTCCGTCCACGCGCTCACGAACTGCAGGACGAAGTAGCGTCCCGCGGTGGCGGGCACCTCGAGGAGGATGGGTCCGACACTCAGGTCGAGCTGGGCGATGGAGTACAGGGTGTCGTTGTTGATGGTGACGAAGGTGTCCTCCGGCCCGGCCAGCGACCGCGCGTGGCTGAAGGTGTTCCAGTCGGCCGCGGCGTTCTTGCCGACGCCGACGGTGCGGTACCGCTCCACCTGCTCGAGGTCGAAGACGAGCGGGAAGCCGTAGGCATACGCGGCGACGAGGTCGGTGATCGTTTCGGTCATGACTGAGTCTCCTGCTGGAAGGTCGGGAACTGCCAGGTGCCGTCGATGATTTCGGGCCGCGGTCGGTAGAGCCGGACGGCGTAGTTCCATCCGTCGACGATCGGCAAGGTGTTCGGACGGGTCAGATCTCCACCGAACCGGATGGTCACGGTACCGTCTGCGTTCGGCACCGCGGTGATGTTGTTGACGCTGTACGCGTCCTGCGGGTTCGGGGCGAAGTAGCCGTCGGCGTTGTACATCGACACCGACCAGAACCCGTCGACCGGTACGCCACCGACGGTCAGCGAGTACTCCCCGACCGGCAGGCCCGGGTCCACCATCACGTAGTACGCCTCCTGTTCGGGCAGCCCGCCCCAGCCCGTCGCCGTACCGAGGAGGTGCCGAATCGGATCGACGTCCTCGCGCCGCCCGAAGCAGCGGTCCATGCCCCCGAGTCCGCGTGCGAGTTCGAGCAAGGCGTTCCTCGTGCGCTGGAACGACTCCTCGTCGTAGACGGGCGGCACAAACGCTCCGCCGGCGACCGACTCCAGGCCGAACCCGTCCTGGAGCGCATTGACCGCCGCCACGTCCGCGGGGTCCTCGGCGTCGACCAGTACTCGTGCCGCGACGAGGACGAAGTCGCTGCCCAACTCGTCCGGCGTCAGCGAGTGCTCGCCCGCCTCGTGGAAGACCCGATTGATGTAGTGGTCCTGGTTGACGATCATCACCGACAGGTAGCGCTCGCCGGCCTCGGGAATCGTCAACGTCGCTCCCCGCGAGATGTCGACCACCGCGGCACTGTAGAGGGTGTCGCGGTTCATCCGGATGACCGTTTGCTGGTCGATGGGAGTCGGGACGCGATAGTGATGCCAGACGTTGGTGCCACCGGCATTGGCCGCGATGCCCGCGAACATGCGCGCACTTTCGACGCGAACGAAGTTCGCATAAGTGACTGTCGACGATCCTTCGGACATAGGTAGAGCCTTTCACCGTGGCATCGGGGTGAACTACTTCGTTCGAACTGAACTCTACTGGGGCTGAACTCTACTGGGACCGAACGCTACCGGTGCCCACCGTCGTACGGCGGCCCCTGCAGTCCGGGCGGCCACTGGGCGTTCGGCGTGGACTTGGCCTTGCTCGCACCGACCGCCCACAAGATCGCGCCGAACATCAGCATCACGAATCCGATTCCGCCGCCGAACGCGACCACCAGGATCCCGCCGACGCCGGCGAAGATGCCCGTGACCGAGAGCTTGGGCCCGGCGATCACGCCGGGCGCATCGCACGCGATCGTGTAGGTGCCGGCTTCGACGAAGCGGAACGACTGGAATGAGACGACCGTCAGGTTGTTGATCCGAATCGAGTCCGTCCGCTGCCAGTCGACCTCCGGCGGCGCGGGGCCCGTGGCCGTGCACGTCGGCGAGAACGTAATGACGTCCGAGTGGTACATGACCAGGACAGAATCCGCTTCGGCGACGTGCTCGGTGGGTCCGTCGACGCGGAACGATCCGTCGGACAGGTCGGCGACCTTACCGAACCCGACCACCGCGAGGACGATCCCGACGACGACGGTCACGATCCCGAGAGCGAGTCCGGACCAGGTGAGCCATTGACCAGCCTTCTTCATCCGTCCATCGTCCCCCATTCAACGGTCGGACTCATGCCGAACCGGCCCACGTCGCTCGCGCCGCACCCTCGCTACCATGACCGCATGCCCGTACCTCCTCGTAAATCTGCTCGCGCCGTCGTGACCGGCGCCTCCTCCGGCATCGGAATGGCCCTGGCCCGCGCGCTCGCGGCCCGCGGACACTCGGTGATCCTGGTTGCCCGACGCAGCGAGATCCTTGAGACGCTCGCCCTGGAACTGCAGTCGCGGTTCGGCGTCGATGCCGAGGTCCGGGCGGTCGACCTGTCGGACCTCGAGGCCACCGCACGCCTGTGCGACGAACTGTCCGGGCGCGACATCTCGATTCTGTGCAACAACGCGGGCATCGCGACTTTCGGTGCCATCGCCGACCTCGACCCGGACTACGAGCGGGCCCAGGTTCGCCTGAACGCCAACGCGGTGCACGACCTCACGCTGGCCGTGCTCCCCCAGATGGTGAAGCGCGGCTCCGGCGGCATCCTGATGGTCGGGTCGGCCGCGGGCAACATGCCGATCCCGAACAACGCCACCTACGCGGCCACCAAGGCGTTCGTGAACACCTTCAGCGAATCCCTGCGCGGCGAGCTCAAGGGCACCGGCGTTCACGTGACGCTATTGGCGCCCGGCCCCGTGCGCACCCAGACTCCGGCGCCCGAAGACCAGTCGATCGTCGACAAGATGGTCCCCGACTTCCTGTGGCACTCATCCGACAAGGTCGCGGAGATGAGTCTCGATGCCTTGCGTCGCAACAAGATGCGGGTGGTGCCCGGAACTCTGAGCAAGGCGATGTCGATTGCCGGCGGCTACTCGCCGCGCGCGATCGTCGCGCCGATCGTCGGAAAGTTCTACGGCAAGATGGGCGAGGCCGAGTAGTCCGCGGGCCGGATCCGAACGGGCGGCGGCACCTCGTCGGCACTAGAGTTGACCGGGTGCAAGACAAACTGGTGTGGATCGACTGCGAGATGACCGGTCTCGATGTCGGATCCGACAAGCTCATCGAAATCGCCGCTCTCGTCACCGACAGCGACCTCAACATTCTCGGGGAAGGCGTCGATCTGGTAATCCACGCCGACGACGAGGCGCTCGCGAACATGCCCGACGTCGTCACCAAGATGCACGCCGACTCCGGGCTCACCGAGGAGGTCCGGGCGTCGACGGTCACCCTGGCCGAGGCCGAGAAGGCCGTGCTCGACTACCTGCGCGCGCACATCACGACCGCAGGCGCCGCCCCCTTGGCCGGTAACTCGATCGCCACCGACCGCGGCTTCATCGCGCGCGACATGCCGGAGCTGAACGCATACCTGCACTATCGGATGGTCGACGTCAGCTCCATCAAGGAACTGTGCCGTCGCTGGTTCCCGGCGATCTACTTCGGCCAGCCGGACAAGGGCCTGGCGCACCGCGCGCTGGCCGACATCCGTGAATCGATCCGCGAGCTTCGCTACTACCGCGAAGCCGCCTTCGTCCCGGCACCGGGCCCCGACGCGCAGCACCTCGAGGAGATCGTCGAGAAGCTCGGACCGGCGTAAACACGCAGGTAGCAAACCGATTGGAGTTTCTGGCCCGAAAGCGGCTAGAGTATGAGTCCGGTCAGGAAAACGGCGCACGCGCTGTGATCCGACGCCGATGGTGACTGTAGTTCAGTTGGTAGAGCACCAGGTTGTGATCCTGGCTGTCGCGGGTTCGAGTCCCGTCAGTCACCCCAAACGGGTCAGGTTTGAACTCGCGACCAAGGGTCCGCCCTTGGTCGCGGGGTCAGCCTGGCCCATTTTCTTTGCCTCGGCGGCCCAACTCAGTGCGTCGGCATGGAGGCCGGGGATGCTCAGCCCGTCGTACGGGTTGCGGTAGCCGACGCGCACGTCGTTGTCCTCGTCGATGTAGATCGTCTTGAACAGCGCCTGGTTGAGGAGCCGACGGT
>NZ_JAAYXO010000072.1 GCF_012515855.1 Gordonia sp. (in: high G+C Gram-positive bacteria) | reverse complement strand
GTGCTCGGCAAGGTCTACGACCTCGGGATGTTCGTCGGTCTGGGGTTGGTGTTCCTCGTGACGATCGCACTGTCGGTGGCGTCGGCCGGCCCGGTCGGCCCGGCCGTCATGGATTTCGTCGGGATTCCCGAGAACGCGGTCACGCTCGCGCTGCTGCGCGTGGTGACGACGATCGTCAGCGTCGTCGCCACCTGGGTGCTGTTCCTCATGGTCCTCGCGGGTCTGCCGCGCTGCAAGATCCCGGTGCGGGCCATCGTGTGGCCCGCTCTCGGCACCGCCGTGATCTTCGAGATCCTGAAGTCGGTCAGCGGGCTGTACCTGCAGTCGGTCCTGGGCAGCCCGGCCGGCGCCGCATTCGGCCCCATTCTGGGCCTGCTGGTGTTCGCGTATCTGGCGTCGCGGATCGTGCTCTACGCGGCGGCCTGGAGCGCCGCGGACCCGAAGAACGCCGACCTGCTGATCGTCGACGAGCTCGAACAGCCCGACGAACCGGAGCCGAAGACGGTTCTCCTCGCGCCGGTCTACGAAGCCGAGCCCGACAGGCAGGCCCGTCGACTCCTGGCGGCCGCCGGGATCGGTGCCGCCGCTGCGGGCTTGGTGGGGTGGCTCGGTCGCGACGACCGCTGATTCAGTTCGTCGGCATCAGCGCGTCCGTTTCCGCCACAGGACCGCCGCTGCCGCCAGGCAGGCCGCGGCCACCACGACGAAGCCGATGACCCACGGACCGAGCGACGACGATTCGTCGTGCGCGAGCTCGCTCTCGGCGACGGTTCTGGTCTCCCCGGAGTCCGGATCCACCTGTTCGGCGACCGCGAGGGTCCCGACGGACGTCGTCGCGGGCGCGGCGAAGCCGTACTCGAACATGCGCTGAGCCTGCGCGAAGTAGCCGTTGTCCTCCTCGCTGAGGCCGTACATCTGCACGATGACCACCGTGCGGCCGTCGCGTTCGGCGGCGCCCACGAAGGTCTTCAGGGCGTCGTCGGTGAAGCCGGTCTTGCCGCCGAGCATCCCCGGCCAGTCGTCGCGGAGGAGGGCGTTGGAGGTGCCCATCGTCCACGCCGGGTGGTCTTCGTCGCCGGGGACGTCCTTCCGAGCGGGGTAGCCGGGGAACTTGTAGGTCTTGAGGGCGGCGATCTGCCGAAAGGTCTCGTTGCGCATCGCCTCGCGGAACAGCAACGCGAGGTCGTAGGGGGACGTCGACATGCCTGCGGAGTCGAGACCCGATGGCGTGGCCGCCCGGGTGTCCTTGGCGCCCAGCTCGGCCGCCTTCTTGTTCATCTTCTCGAGGGTCTCGTCGTAGCCGCCGAGCAGTCGAGCGAGGGCATTGGCGCAGTCGTTGCCGGAGACCACGATCAGCCCGGACAGGAGATCGCGAACCGTGTAGTCGCCGTCGGGTCCCATGCCGCACGAGTCGCCTTCCATCGACCAGTCGTTGGCCGTCGACTCCACGGACTGGTCGAGGTCGAGCTCTTCGAGCGCGACCAGGGCGAGCAGCACCTTGATGGTCGATGCGGGCCGATACCGACCGTGCGGATCCTTGGCGGCGATGACGCGACCGCTGTCCATGTCGGCGATCAGCCAGCCGGCCGACGTGAGCCGCTTGGGGAGGGGACCGGCAGCCGGGTCGTGCACGGCTCCGCAGCCGCCGAGCCGCTCACCGCCGATCGGCTCGGTCGGCACCGGCAGGGGAGTCGGGGTGGTCTCGCCCGGAGCGACGACCTCCGACTCGTCGACCGCGGGCGGAGTGTCGGTCTTCTGCGGGCAGTGGTCGGTCTTCGGGGTCGGCGAGGGCCTCTTGGTGGTCGTGACGCCCCCGTCGGCAGGTGCTGCGACCACAGTGGGGGCCGCCAGGGCGGTGGGGGACACGACGGCGGGTACGACGAGGACTGCGGAGGCGAGGAGGCTGAGCGATGCGGTGATCGCTGCTGTTCGCCGAGATAGTGACTTGCTCATGACGACCGTCACCCTACCCGGGTGCGGGTGAATCACCACTCTCGCGGCTGTCCCGAATGTCGAGGTTGAGGCCGTTCGAGCGACAGACGTCGTGGGCCGGCCCCCGCGACAGACGGCGAGGCCCCGGAACCGAAGTTCCGGGGCCTCGTCGGGGCTGCAGAGAAAGGTCTGCGGTGTGATTCGCGACTAGCGGGCGAACATCAGGGCGCGCTTGACTTCCTGGATCGCCTGGGTCACCTGGATGCCGCGGGGGCATGCGTCGGTGCAGTTGAAGGTGGTGCGGCAACGCCACACACCGTCGACGTCGTTCAGGATGTCCAGTCGTTCGCTGGCCGCGGAGTCGCGGCTGTCGAAGATGAAGCGGTGAGCGTTCACGATCGCGGCCGGACCGAAGTACGAGCCTTCGTTCCAGAACACCGGGCAGCTGGTGGTGCAGCACGCACACAGGATGCACTTGGTGGTGTCGTCGAAGCGGGCACGGTCGGCCTGGCTCTGAATGCGCTCGGCCGACGGCTCACCGTCGTTGGTGATCAGGAACGGCTTGATCGCACGGTAGGCGTCGAAGAACGGCTCCATGTCGACCACGAGGTCCTTCTCCACCGGGAGACCCTTGATGGGCTCGATGGAGATGGTGATCTCCTTGCCGCCGTCCTTCGGCAGCAGATCCTTCATCAGGATCTTGCAGGCCAACCGGTTGACGCCGTTGACACGCACTGCGTCACTGCCGCACACGCCGTGGGCGCAGCTGCGGCGGAACGTCAGCGAACCGTCGAGGTAGCCCTTCACGTAGAGCAGCAGGTTCAGCAGACGGTCGGTCGGCAGCGCCGGGACGCGGAAGCTCTCGAAGCCCTGCGCGTCCGGGTTCTCCGGGTTGAAGCGGTAGATCTTGAGCGTGACCATCGTGGCCTCCGGCGGAACCGGGGGCAACGGCTGCTCGTCGGCGGCCGGGTTTTCCAAGGTGGCAGTCATCAGTACTTACGCTCCTTCGGCTCGTACCGGGTCTGAACGACGGGCTTGTAGTCGAGCTCGATGTCGGCCAGCAGGCCGTCGCCCTTCTTGTACGCCATGGTGTGGACCATGTAGTTGGCATCGTCGCGCTTGGGGAAGTCCTCGCGGGCGTGGCCGCCGCGCGACTCCTTGCGGTTGAGGGCGCCGGCAACGGTCACCTCGGCCAACTCCAGCAGGAAGCCCAGCTCGACGGCCTCGAGCAGGTCGCTGTTGAAGCGCTTGCCCTTGTCGTGCACGCGGACGTGGTTGTAACGCTCCTTGAGCGCGCGGACATCGGTCAGCGCCCGGTTCAGCGTCTCGTCGGTGCGGAAGACCGAGGCGTTGTTGTCCATGGTCTGCTGCAGTTCCTTGCGGATGTCTGCGACGCGCTCGTTGCCGTGCTCCGAGAGGAGGCCGGCCAGCCAGGTGTCGACCATCGCGGTCGGGTTCTCGACCTTCTCGGTGAACTCGGTCTCGTTGGCGTACTCCGCGGCGGCGATGCCAGCGCGACGACCGAAGACGTTGATGTCCAGGAGCGAGTTGGTGCCGAGGCGGTTGGCGCCGTGGACCGACACGCACGCGCACTCGCCCGCGGCGAACAGACCGTGAACGATCTGGTCGTTGTTGGCGAGCACCTGGCCGCGGATGTTGGTCGGAATGCCGCCCATCACGTAGTGGCAGGTCGGGTAGACCGGAACCAGTTCGGTGACCGGGTCGACACCGAGGTAGGTGCGTGCGAACTCGGTGATGTCCGGCAGCTTCTCGTTGAGGACGTCCTCGCCGAGGTGGCGCACGTCGATGTAGACGTAGTCCTTGTTGGGTCCGGCGCCGCGGCCCTCGAGCACCTCG
>NZ_JAAYXO010000071.1 GCF_012515855.1 Gordonia sp. (in: high G+C Gram-positive bacteria) | reverse complement strand
CTCCGGACGCGCCAGCGACGTACCGGCGATATCGTCCTCGGTCATCAACTCCATGATGTTCATCTGCGAGGTGTTGATCGCGATCGTCACCTGGTCCGGCTTCGGATCCAGCTCCGCCAGCATGTGACGAGTATCGTCCGACAGCCACTTGGCGTCGGCGCCGTCACCCTCCGGAGCGAACGAGATCGACCCGCCGACCTGAAGAATCATGTCCGGCACCGCCTCGCGCAGACCCGCCAGCAGCTCGTTGAACTTCGACAGCCGCTTGGAACCCTTGCCGTCCTCCTCACGCACATGGATGTGCAGCACCGTCGCGCCGGCCTCGTAGCAATCCACCGCCTGCTGGATGTGCTCCTCCATCGTCAACGGCAGATCCTCACGGAAGTCATCAAGCTCCCACTCCGGACCATACGGCGCAGCCGTGATGACCAACTTGTCCTGCAACTCCGGGAACAGAGCGTCGTCGTGGAAATGCATGGGAATACTCCTTGTTCGAAACGTGTGTTAGTTGTTGTTCTTGTTGCTGTGTGGGGAGGCGGAACTCAGTACGGGCGGTCGCCGATGATTCCTGCGCGCTCCATCTTTCGCACGGCGGGCCAGTAGTCCTGGACGGCGTAGTGCTGGGTGGAACGGTTGTCCCAGATCGCGATGCTGTTCTCAGTCCAGCGCCAACGGACCTGGTATTCCGGGATGCTGGCCTGGCTCTGCAGGTAGCGGAGCAGTTCGCCGGCACCGGGCGCGTAGTCGATGCCGCAACGCACGTTGTCGTCGTTGTGGAAGTTCGTCAGGTGCGTGGTGAAGCTGTTGACGAACAGGATCTTCTCGCCGGTCTCCGGGTGGGTGCGAACCACCGGATGCTCCGCATCCGGGTACTGCTCCTTGAGCGCGTGGCGCTTCTCGATCGGCAAGCGGGCGCCGAACGAGGCCTCGATGCTGTGGCGAGCCGTCAGCCCCTCGATCTGCTCCTTGACGCGCTCGGGCAGACGCTCGTAGGCGAGTGCCATGTTGACCCACATCGTGTCGCCGCCGACCTCGGGCGCCTCGATGCAGCGGAGCACCGAGCCCATCGGCGGGTTCACACGCCACGTGGCGTCGCAGTGGTACGCGTTCTCGTAGGCCTCGCGCGGGCTGTCGAGGTCCTTGTAGATCTGGACCAGGCCGGGATGCTCCGGGTGGCAGCCGAGGACCGGATGGTCTTCGAGCTCACCGAATCGACGGGCGAGCTTGACGTGGTCGGCGCGGCTGATGTTCTGATTGCGGAAGAACAGCACCTTGTGGGCCAGCAGGTGCGCCTTCAGTTCGGCGAAGAGTTCGTCGCTCGCGGCCACCTCAGCGAGGTCGACATCGTGCAGTTCCGCGCCGATACTGCAGGTCAGGCGTTCCACGTTCATGGTCGAATCGGCCGGTCGCGAGTCGACGGCGGCGGTTGTTGCGGTCATGTCATCCTCCTTGAGGGATCGAGTACGAGGTTGAAGAGTCGGTGGAGTCAGAGGACGAAGACCGAGGATCCGACGCTGGCGCCGGTCTCGAGGTCCTTGTGCGCCTGCACCGCGTCTTCGAGCGAGTAGCGCTGGTTGATCTCGACCTTGACGCGACCGGCGGCAACGTGACCGAACAGCTCGTTCGCCAGTTCTGCGCGCTCGGCGGGGTCGGCGATGTAGTCCGCGAGGGCGGGACGGGTCACGTAGAGCGAGCCCTTCATCGCCAGCTGCAGCGCGTCGATCGGCGGGATCGGGCCGGACGCGGTGCCGAAGCCGACGAGCAGGCCGCGGCGAGCCAAGCAGTCGAGGGAGTCGTTGAAGGTGGTGGCGCCGATGCTGTCGAATACCACCGGAACACCCTTGCCGTCGGTGAGCTCGCGGACGCGCTCGACCAGGTTCTCGGTGCGGTAGTTGATGATGTGGGCGGCACCGTGTGCCTTGGCGACGGCGGCCTTCTCCTCGGTGGAGGTGGTGCCGATGACCGTGATGCCGAGTTCGCGCGCCCACTGGCAGAACAGCAGACCGACACCGCCGGCGGCGGCGTGCAGCAGGACCGTGTCGCCGGCCTTGAGGCCGGGAGCGATGCGGCGCAGCAGGTACGAGGTGGTGAGGCCGCGCATCGTCATCGCCGCTGCGGTCTCGAACGGGATCGCGTCGGGAAGGTGGATCAGGCTGTCGGTCGGCATCACGCGCTCAGTGCTGTACGCGCCCAGCGGGCTGCCGGTGTAGGTGACGCGATCGCCGACGGCGAAGTCCGCGACACCCGGGCCGATCTCTTCGATGACGCCTGCCGCTTCCACGCCCATGCCTGCGGGCAGCGCAGCGGGGTACATACCGGTGCGGAAGTAGGTGTCGGCGAAGTTCAGGCCGACTGCCTCGTGGCGGACGCGGACTTCGCCGGCGCCGGGCGCGCCGACCTCAACGCTCTCCCACTTGAGGACCTCGGGTCCGCCGGTCTCGTAGAAACGAATCGCGTTCGCCATCTGAATGATCTCCATCTAGTTCTGGGTGCCGGTGTGATTCAACTGACATCAAGGTATTGGCGTAAGAGTCGTCATACTTACCTTGGCGTGACAGGATTCTTGCCTGATCGGGACACAGACCAGTCGGTCGGGAGGGATAATCAGATGAGCAGTTGCGGGGAAGGAGCCTCCATGTCGAAACCGCTCGCGCGCTACGCAGCGCTGTCGGGCTACGTCGAGCTGAGCCGGAAGGTCAAGATCGACCCGATCAGCATGATGCGTGCGGCCTCGCTCGACCCGTCGAGCCTCGATCTCCAGGACCGCTGGATACCGGCGGCCTCCGTGGCTCAACTGCTGGAGATGTCGGCGGCGGCGTCCGGGCATCCGGACTTCGCACTTCGTCTCGCCGAACACCGCCTGTTGTCGGCACTGGGTCCGTTGAGCATGAGCTTCCGCGAGCAACCCGACGCCCGAACCGCGTTGCAGATGCTGATGCGCTTCCAGCACATGTACAACGAGGCCCTCAACATGCAGGTGACTGAACGCGGCGGACTCTCGACCATCGAGGTCACCATCGACACCGGCGAGCCGGCACCGGTCCGACAATCGGTGGAGCTCGCCGTCGCGGTGGTCCGACAACTCCTGTCGAGTCTGCTGGGCGAACGGTGGCATCCGGTATCGGTCACATTCACCCACCCGCGCCCGGTCGACGAGAGCACCCACCGCCGCTTGTTCGACGCTCCGCTCAAGTTCTCCGGCGCCTACAACGGCATCGTCGTCTACACCGCCGATCTCGACCAGGCCAACCGATTCGCCGACCCGGGACTCGTGTCGTATGCGCAGAAACTCCTCGAATCACAGGTGAGTCACGCTCAGCCCGCCATCGAGGACCGCGTCCACGAACTCGTCGAGATGTTGCTGCCGACCGGACGCTGCTCCATCGATCAGGTCGCCCGCAGCCTCGGCGTCGACCGGCGCACCGTCCATCGACGCCTCGCGAAGGTCGGCCTGACTTTCACCGAGGTCCTCGACTCCACCCGCCGCGAACTCGCCGGACGCCTGGTGGTCGCCAATCGCCATTCGCTCACCGAGGTCTCGGAGATGCTTGCATTCTCGACGCCCAGCAGCTTCTCGCGGTGGTTCACCCAACAGTTCGGCGTCAGCCCGAGACAATGGCGCAAACAGACGCGACCGGCCGATCCCGCGGATACACGGGTTCGGCCGGACGAGTTGCCGGACGAGTGACGGTGAGCGGAGTTCGGCGACCGTCGCCTCACGCACCGGAACGATCGCGGTGTTCTATGAGTCGATGACGGCGCTCACGCCGATGCTGCGGCCTGCTTAGCGTACGACTCGCTCTGCGCGGCCAACTTGCGGAGACCTCGCGGGTACACCCGCCAGCCGATGAACAGGGCGACGATCGCTCCGATGTAGAACAGCGGCGCCAGGGCCAGGGACTCCATCAAGCCCAGCTTGTCGGCCAGAATGCCGATGACGAACGGTCCGAGTGCCAGGCCAAGCACATTGTTGGCGACGGTGAGCGTGCCGAGTGCCGACGAGCGTACGGTCTCGTGCGTCAGGCTGGCGACCATCGCTGCCGTCGGTCCGGAGCTGCCACCCGCGAAGAAGGCGCCGATGGCGAGCAGCCACAGCTGCGCCGCTCCCGGCTCGATGCGGAACGCGATACCGAGGCTCACCAGTGAGATTGCGCAGTAGGCGATGGCCGAGAGCCACTTGTTGGAGACGTTGACGCGGCTGACCCGGTCGGTGATGATGCCGCTGACCACCATGCCGGTGCCCACCAGGAGAACAAAGAGGCCAGCCACACCGGCAGCCTCGGCGGTGTCGAGGCCGTAGTAGCGGTTGAACAGGCTCGGGGTCCACGAGAGCAGGACGGCTGCGGTGAACATCTGCAGACCGCTGCCGACGTATGCGCACCAGACCGCCGGGTTGGTGAAGAGCGTAGAGACGGGAACGCGGATCTTGGTGCGATGAGCCGCTTCCTCGACGGCCCCGTCGTCACGCACCGCGTGGCGCTTCAGTCGCGATTCGGTGACGACCACGCGGAACAGTGCGGCGAGGATCAGACCGAACACAGCCATAGCCGTGAACGACCAGCGCCAACCGAAGTTGACCGCAATGACGCCGCCGAGGGAGACGCCGAGCACCGAACCGAACGATCCGCCTGCCATGAAGGCACCGCTGAGTGAGGAGTGCAGACGCGGCGCGAAGACGCTCAGCACCACGGCGATGCCGACGCTGCCGTACGCGGCCTCACCGACGCCCACGAAGAAGCGCGCGACCAGCATCTGCTCGAAGTTCGCGGCGAGACCACACATCAGGGTGGCGAGGCTCCAGACGACCGCCATGGTCACCAGCGAACGGACGCGGCCGAAGCGGTCGGCGATGACCGACAGCGGGAAGGTCAGCAGACCGACCATCAGAGCCACGATGCTGTTGAGCGACGCCAGTTTCGCATCGGTCAGCGACCACTCCGCCTTGAGCAGGGGGAAGACCGCGGCGAGCACCTGGCGCGACATGTAGTCGGCCAGAAGCAGGCCGAAAGCCAGGGCAGCAACGACCCACGGGTAGATCCGACGTTTGGGAGGCGGGGACGCCTTCATAAGGTCCTTATTATCCGCCTCGCCCGCCGATGTGGCGGCCGGATCGACCGAAGTCGTTGTCTGATCCATGGGTGCTCCTTGATGATGTTCGGGCTGACGGGTGCACGACCGCGAACTGCTCCGCGTAACCGCGGTCTCCCGCAAACTCCGGTGAGAGGTGCGATACAGGTTGTTCTCACTGAGGTCTGGATCACGGTAATTCCGAAGGCGGCGCAGAACTTATCCGTCAGGGACCACCTTCTGTCCATATCGAGACACCGGTCGAGAATGGCGTGGCGGGCCGATCGCACAGATCGAGTGACCTAGACTTCAGTCCATGGCGAAGAAGAGCGCGACGTCCGACCGGATCCCGAAGGACGTCTACGAGGCCGAACTGTTCCGGTTGCAGACCGAACTCGTCACCCTCCAGGAGTGGGTCCGCGCGACCGGCGCACGCGTCGTCGTCCTCTTCGAGGGCCGTGACGCCGCAGGTAAGGGCGGTGCGATCAAGCGCATCACGGAGTACCTGAGCCCTCGCGTGTGCCGGGTGGCCGCACTGCCGGCCCCCACGGACCGCGAGAAGGGCCAATGGTATTACCAGCGCTACGTGGCACAGCTGCCGGCGCCCGGTGAGATCGTCCTGTTCGACCGGTCCTGGTACAACCGCGCGGGCGTCGAGAAGGTGATGGGCTTCTGCACCCCGGAGGAGCACACGCGATTCCTGCGCCAGACGCCGATTTTCGAGCAGATGCTCATCGACGACGGCATCCTTGTCCGCAAGTACTGGTTCTCCGTGTCGAACGAAGAGCAACTGCGACGCTTCCGTGCCCGCCGCGACGACCCCGTGCGGCGGTGGAAGCTGAGTCCGATGGACCTCGAGTCGGTGTATCGCTGGGAGGACTACTCGCGCGCCAAGGACGAGATGATGGTCCACACCGACACCGGAATCAGCCCGTGGTTCGTCGTGGAGTCCGACCACAAGCGGCACGCGCGACTGAACATGATCTCGCACCTGCTGTCGACCATCGACTACACGACGATTGAACTGCCCGCGGTGAAGCTGCCGAAGAAGCCGATCGAGTCAGGCAATTACCATCGCCCGCCGCGGTCGCTGTCGAAGTTCGTTCCCGACCACGTCGCCAATCTGATCGGCGACTCGGAAACCTGACCCAGTACGATTTCTGCGTGATGTCCGGTCTGCCTTCGCGCGCACAGCTGTTCACTCTCTCTCGTCGGGCACGCCGCGCCCTCGAACCGCGCGAGGTGATCTACCTCGTGACGTCGGCCGGATTCCCGAACTTCGGCGACGAGCTCATCGTCGAGGCGTGGCTGCGGTATCTCGCGATCCGCAGGCCCCTGGCGCGAGTGGTCGTCGACTCCCCGCGCCCGGGGCAGGCGGCGCTCCTGCTGCGCCACGCCAATCGACGCGCAGTCTTCGTCGACACTGTCTGGGGACTGGCCCTCTACGCCTCGAGCGACGACGCAGGCCCCGACGTGAACCGCGACGCGCCGTGGGAGTGGGTCGCCGACGCGACCTCCCGACTCGGCGCAACTCCGCGCGACAGCGAGGGTGTGGAACTGCTGCTGAGTGCCAGCACGATCCATGTCGTGGGAGGCGGATACCTCAACAACGTGTGGCCCCATCACATCTCGCTCGTCGCCGCGGTGGCCGCGGTCTCGCGGGCATCGGGCGCACGGGCCATCGCCACCGGCGCAGGCCTCACCCCCGGATTCACCGGTGCCGCGCTGGACCGGTTCCGGCACGACGTCGAGCAGTTCACGGTCTTCGATGTGCGTGATCGACCGAGCGCCGAGTTCCTCGGATCGGTACGCGGCGCGTCGTTCACCGGCGACGACGCATGGCTGTCGCCGCGCCTGGAGATCGACGCGCCCGCAGCGCACACCGGGACCGGCCGCGTGGTGCTGTGCGCGCAGAGCGATCTGGCCGACGACTTCGTCTGGCGGGGCGAGAGCGGCGTCGACGCTCTGACCCGGTTCGTCACCCAGACGCTCGATACCTGGGGAGTGGCCGGTCGCGACATCACCGTCGTCGAATGCATCCCCGGTCACGACAACACGGTCCCGCATCGGATGGGAAGCAGGCTCGACGGCGCCGAGCGCATCCCGTTTATGACGGCCTGGCGATCCGGCATGCCGTTCGGTCGGGGCCACACCTGGCTGACCACTCGATTCCATCCGCACCTGATGGCGGCGGCTGCGGGCGACTCCGGGGTCGCCATCGTGTCCAAACCCGACTACTACGCGACCAAGCACGGCTCCTTGACCGAAGCCGGCTCGGCGTGGTCCGTTGTCGACGGTGCGGACGCGATTCCAGAACGACCGTCTGCCGGCGGCTTCTCCCCCGATGTCGCCGGGCGCAACCGGGATCGCAAACGCACACTGGCGGCCGAACTGTACCCGCGCGGAATTCGCTAGCACTGCGATCCACATCTCGCGTAGAGTCGGCCCCCTCATGTGGATAGGTTCACTGGAATTCGACGTCCTGCTCGGCGACGTGCATTCCCTCAAGGAAAAACGTTCCGTCGTCCGTCCGATCGTCGCCGAGCTCAAGCGGCGGTTCGGCGTCTCCGTCGCGGAAGTCGACCATCGCGATCTGCATCGTCGGACGATGATCGGGGTCGGCGTCGTCAGCGGCGACGCCGCACACATCGCCGAGGTGCTGGACAGCGTCGAGCGCACAGTGGCGATACGCCCGGAGATCGAGTTGCTCTCCGTCCGACGACGACTCGTGTCGACCGACGACCTGTAACCGACGGGCGAACTCCGCGATCAGATCAGTGCGAAGCCACGCAGAACTCGTTCCCGTCCGGATCGGCGAGCGTAGTCCAGACGAAACCGTTGTCCATGGAGCGTTCCTCCAGGACCCGGGCTCCCGCAGACACCAGGTCGGCGACCGCCGCTGCCATGTCGTCTGCTTGAAGATCCAGGTGGAGCCGATTCTTGCCTGGCGTGGGGTCGTCGACCTGTTGGAAGGCCACCAGCGGGCGACCCTCACCGAGTGACACGACGACGAACCAGCCCTCGTTCTCCTCGAGGACCGTCCCGCCGAGCACACCGGCCCACCAGGTTCCCAAGCGGCGCGCGTCAGTGGTGTCCATGGTGATCATGGCGATGCTGATAGTCATGCCGCCGACCTTAGCGGTCGCCTCCGACATGCGTACTCGTTCACTCCGCGTCGGCGACGGCCCGGTACTCGGCAGACATCCGCCGATACACCGGCGTGCAGAATGCGAGCAGCGCCACCGCGATGGTCACCACCCCGGTGATCACGAAGATCAGTGCGACCCCGCGTGCCTCCCCGTGCCCCAGCCACGGTGCCAGGAACTCCGACCCGTCCGCCGATCGACCGTACGGAATCACGAATTCCTCGGCCAAAGGCGCCACCACGAAGGCGGTCAGCGGTGCCGCGGCCGCCTCCAGCGCACCGGCCAGCCCGAAGACTCGCCCCTGCTGAGGCAGTGGAACCACCCGCTGAATGACGGTCTGCTCGGCGGCCTCGACCGCCGGTGAGACCAGCATGAACAGCCAGATCCCGACGATCGCCAACCACGCCGCCTCACGCACGGCGAAGGTCGTGCAGATGACGCCCAGGATCACCACCCCGAGGAGCATGGTGCGGATCGGATTGCCGCCCAGCCCGAATCGGCCGATCAGTGCGCCACCGACGATGAAGCCGGTGGCGCCGACGCCGAAGACCACGCCCCACATCTGCACCGAGAACAACTCGAGTCCATAGGGGTCGAGCAGCGCCAAGTAGACACCGTCGGTGAAGTTGTTGAACATCGAGAACAGGATCAGCGCCGAGAGTCCGGGAACCGCAGCCACGGCGACCCACGCGCCGCGCACGTCGAACGTCCCGGTCGCATCCGACTCCGCGACCGTGGCCTCCTCCGGCATCCGGATCGTCACCAGGTGCAGCCAGCCCGCAGCAGTCAGGACCACGGCGCACACGATGGTCAGCCCCATCCCGAGGTAGCCGACCGACAGGCCGGAGAAGACACTCGTGGCGATGAACGCCAGGCCCTGGACGGCACCGACGTAGCCGTTCGCGTTGGCACGCCGATCGGGGTCGATCAGAATCGTCAGGGTGGTCGACATCGCGACCGAGCGCGTCACCTCGACCACCGAGCCGGCGAGGACCACCACGGCGAACAGCCACAGCCACGGCGACGTCAACGACCTCATCTGATCGCCTGCCACGAGGTAGATCAGGCCGGCACAGACGAACGCGACGGTCGTCAGGGCCGCCGACGCCCGCATCACCGCCAGCTTGCGGTAGCGGTCGACAAAGGTGCCGAACGACATGCTGCACAGAGCGATCGCCAGCATGTACCCGCCGCCGACCACACCGGTCGCGATGACACTCCGCGTCTCGAGATAGACCCAGAATGTCAGGGCGAAGAAGAGGTAGCTGGTCGTCAAACTCGCCACCGCGGTGTTCGCCAGAATCGCCGCGAACGTGCGCTGCCGGGCACGCGCCGAACGCGCGTGCTCCGGAGCCGCGGTCACCGGCAGTTCAGACATACTCCGAGGTTAATTGTCGGCCGTTCATGCGACCAAGTGATTTTCTCGCTGTCGGGTCAGCGACCGAACCCCGCATCGCGCAGGGCCTGCGCCATCGAGCCCGCGGCCGGCGTGTCGTTGCGCCGACTGCCGCCTCGCCCGTTGTTTCCGGCGCCACCGTTGCCACCGCGATTACCACCGCGCCCGCCGGCCGCGCGACCCTTGCCGCCCCCGTCGCGGCTGCCGCCCGAACGAGCCTGCCCGCCCGTCCGTTTGCCGCCGCCGGTCGCGTCGTCGTTCAAGCGCAACGACAACCCGATCCGCTGGCGGTCCACGTCGACCTCGAGAACCTTGACTTTCACCACCTGTCCGGAGCGGACTACCTCGTGCGGGTCGGAGACATAGCGATCGGACATCGCGGACACGTGAACCAAACCGTCCTGGTGCACACCGACGTCGACGAAGGCCCCGAACGCGGCCACATTGGTCACAACGCCCTCGAGCACCATGCCGGGCGTCAGGTCCGACACCTTCTCGACACCGCTGGCGAAAGTCGCGGTGGTGAACGCCGGACGCGGGTCGCGGCCCGGCTTCTCGAGCTCGGCGATGATGTCGGTGATGGTCGGGACGCCGAACGTCTCGTCCGCGAAGTCGGCGGGCTTCAGGGTGCGCAGGGTCTTGGTGTCGCCGATCAGCTCCGTCAGCTCGCGACCGCTGCGATCGAGGATCCGCCGCACCGCCGGATACGACTCGGGGTGTACCCCGGAGGCGTCGAGCGGATCCGCGCCGCCGCGGATCCGAAGGAAGCCCGCGCACTGTTCGAAGGCCTTCGGTCCCAGTCGCGGCACGTCCAGGAGTCCGGCCCGGCTGGCGAACGCGCCGACGCGGTCACGATGCGCGACGATCGCGGTGGCGAGGGTCGACGTCACGCCGGACACGCGCGACAGCAGCGGGGCCGACGCGGTGTTCAGGTCGACGCCGACGGCGTTCACCGCGTCTTCGACCACCGCGTCGAGGCTGCGCGCGAGGTTCGTCGCGGACACGTCGTGCTGGTACTGGCCGACGCCGATCGACTTCGGGTCGATCTTCACCAGTTCGGCGAGCGGGTCCTGCAGTCGGCGCGCGATCGAGACGGCGCCGCGAATCGACACGTCGAGTTGCGGCAGTTCCTGCGAGGCGTACTCCGACGCCGAGTAAACCGATGCGCCTGCCTCGGACACCACCGCCTTGACCGGGGCCTTGGCACCCGACTTGGCGATGTCCGCGAGGAGTTCGGCAGCCAGCTGGTCGGTCTCGCGGGAGGCCGTGCCGTTGCCGATGGCGATCAGTTCCACGCCGTGACGCGCCACCAGCGCGCCGACGACGGCCTTCGCCTGATCCCACTGCTGCTGCGGCTTATGCGGGTAAATCGTGGCGTGATCAACCACCTTGCCGGTCGCGTCGACCACAGCCACCTTCACACCGGTGCGGTAGCCGGGGTCCAGACCGAGTGTCGCCCGGGTCCCCGCGGGCGCGGCCAGCAGGAGATCCTTGAGGTTGGTGGCGAACACGGCGACGGCGTCGTCTTCGGCACGACTGCGGAGCTTCATCCGTGCGTCGATGGTCGCGGTGATCATCAGCTTGGTGCGCCACGCCCAGCGGACGGTTCCGGCCAACCACTCGGTCGCGGCACCCGGGTTCGCGAGATCGACCCCGAGGGTGGCCGCGACCATCGCCTGGTACATCTCGTCCTCGCCGCCGTCGAAGGTGAGGCCGAGGACCTCTTCCTTCTCACCGCGCAGCACCGCGAGCACCCGGTGCGACGGCATCGCCTCGAGCGGCTCGGCGAAGTCGAAGTAGTCGCGGAACTTCTGGGCGGCGGCGTTGGCTTCGGCGCCCGGACGGACCTGTGTGCGCATGGTGCCGTCGGCCCAGAACTTCTCACGAACGGCTCCGACCAGCTCCGCGTCCTCCGACGCCTGCTCGATGATGATGTGCCGAGCCCCGTCGAGCGCAGCCGCGGCATCGGCGACGTCGTCGTTCAGATAGGCGCCTGCGACCGCTGTCGGAACCAGGGTCGGGTCGTCGAGCAGGGCCTGCGCCAGCGGCGCCAGCCCGGCCTCGCGTGCGATCTGCGCCTTGGTCCGTCGCTTCGGCTTGTACGGGAGGTAGATGTCTTCGACCCGGGCCTTGGTGTCGGCGGTCAGCAGCGATGCGCGCAGGGCGTCGGTGAGCTTGCCCTGTTCCTCGATCGAGGCGATCACCGCCGCGCGTCGCTCATCGAGTTCGCGCAGGTAGCGAAGTCGTTCGTCCAGCAGTCGAAGCTGAATGTCGTCGAGGCTGCCGGTGACCTCTTTGCGATACCGGGCGATGAACGGAACCGTCGAACCTTCGTCGAGCAGCTTCACGGCGGCGGCCACCTGGCCTTCGCTCACGGACAGTTCCGTGGCGATGCGGGCGTTGACGGACTTCAAGGGCACACTGTTGGTCACCGCATGCAGGCTACCGAAGCCGGTCCTACCGGTGAGCCACCGACCGTGTCGGACCGGCCGCGAACATGCCGAACCGGCTGTCCGCAGGCAACCCGGAGATGCCTTCGGACCGGCCTCGTCTCACCCGAGAGACCACCCACACCAGCACTGCGGCGATCACGAGGACCTGCAGGACCCCGCCGCCGACCAGCGAGGCCCGGGGACCGAACCACTCTGCGAAGGCGCCGAGCATCGGGGCGCCGATGGGTGTTCCACCCATCAGCATCGTCATGTAGAGCGCCATCACGCGACCCCGGACCTGCGCGTCGACGTTCATCTGGACGTACATGTTGGCAGCGGTCAGCGCCAAGAGCGCCGACAGGCCGACCAGCGGCAGTACCAGGCCGTACAGAAGTGCTGTCGGCGCCAGGCCGGAGATGACGTTGACGACGGCGAACACCAGCGCGGCGACCACCACGAACCGCAGGCTCGGCGTCGACTTACGTCGCGCCGCCAGCAGTGCGCCCAGGAGCGATCCGATACCCGAAACGGTCCCGAGCAGCCCGTACATCTCGGCGTCGAGGTGGAACTCGTTGCGCACCATCAGCGCATTCGTCATCTGGAAGTTGAGCCCGAAGGTGCCGACTGCGAAGGCGACACCGAGGGCGATGAGCAGATCGGCGCGCCCGACCACGTATCTGATGCCTTCCCGGACCTGTCCCTTGGCGCGCGGGAGCGGTTCGGTTCGCACCAGCTTCTTCTCGTTGAGCAGCACGAGCGCGATCAAGAAGGCGACGTAACTGACGCCGTTGGTGAGGATCGCCCAGCCGCTGCCGAAGACGGCGATGATCAGCCCGGCCACGCCGGGACCGATCAGTCGTGCGACGTTGAAGGCGGAGCTGTTGAGGCCGATCGCATTGGTGAGCCGCTCGGTGCCGACCATCTCGGAGACGAACGCCTGGCGGGCGGGCGCGTCGATCGCGGTGCCCATGCCGAAGACGATGGCGAAAATATAGACGTGTGCGGTCTCGGCGACGCCGGCGACCGCGAGGAAACCGAGGATCAGCGAGCTGATCGCCATCCAACTCTGAGTGACCATGAGCAGTTTGCGCTTGTCGAACCGGTCGGCCAGCAGGCCGCCGAACGGCGAGAGGAAGAGCGCGGGGGCGAACTGCAGGGCCGTGGTGATGCCGACCGCCATCGCAGACCCGCCGGACAGTTGCAGAACCAGCCAGTCCTGCGCGACGCGTTGCACCCAGGTACCCACGTTCGAGACCAGGGCGCCGCTGACGTAGGTGCGGAAGTTGGGTACGGAGAGGGAAGCGAATGTCGACGAACCGCGCACCGCTGCCAAATCTCCTCCTGCCCTGGTAGACCCAGATAGGTCAACGCCCGTCGACCGGTCGTTATTCCCCGGCGACGCCGGTTCGCGCCGTCGCGCGGAGGAAACGCCTACGCTGAAACCCATGCGCGCAGTGATCATGCACTCCCCCGGAAATGTCAGCGTTGAGGATCGTCCCGACCCGCGAATCGAGCAGCCGACCGATGCGATCATTCGCTTGGCCGCCACGTGCATCTGCGGTTCGGATCTCTGGCCTTATCGCGGCGCGAACGAGGTGCACGAGGCGCCGATGGGTCACGAGTACGTCGGCTATGTGGAAGAGGTAGGCCCGGACGTCAAGACCGTCAAGGTCGGCGACTTCGTCGTCGGCTCCTTCATGGCCTCCGACAACACCTGCGAGATCTGCGCCGCCGGCTATCAGTCGCGCTGCGTCCACGTCGTCGGCATGGGCGGAATCGGCACCCAGGCGGAGTACGCGCGGATTCCGTGGGCCGACGGCACGCTGGTCGCCACTCCGGCCGCGCCGGAGGACGATCTGCTCCCCTCGTATCTCGCGGCGTCCGACGTTCTCGGGACCGGCTGGTTCGCCGCCGATGCGGCACAGGTGCAGCCCGGCAAGACGGTCGCTGTGGTCGGCGACGGCGCAGTGGGCCTTCTCGGGATCTTGGCCGCCCAGCAGATGGGCGCCGACCGCATCATTGCGATGAGCCGCCACGCCGACCGCCAGGCGCTGGCCCGGGAGTTCGGCGCCACCGACATCGTCGAGGAGCGTGGGCACGACGGCGTGGCGGCGGTTCGCGATCTGACCGGCGGGCTCGGCGCTCATTCGGTGATCGAGGCCGTCGGCACGCAGGAGTCGATGATGCAGGCGATCCGGTCCACCCGTCCGGGCGGCCATGTCGGTTTCGTCGGCGTCTCCCACGGCGTCGAACTCCCCGGCGACAAACTCTTCGCTTCGACGGTCCATCTGCACGGCGGCCCGGCACCGGTACGGCGCTTCCTACCCGATCTGATGCGCCGGATCGCGGCCCGCGAGATCGACCCCGGCAAGGTCTTCGACCTCACCCTGCCCCTCGAACAGGCCGCCGAGGGCTACCGCGCAATGGATCGGCGCGAAGCGATCAAGGTCATGCTCACGGTGTGAGTCAGCGACGTCACACCGTCGAGCCGCAGGACCTCAGGCGTCACCAAGCACCTGCCGCTCGAAAGCGTCGTTGAAGGCGCGGAGCTGAGCGAGCAGGATGTCGGGGTCGCCGGGCGCGAGATCGGCGAAGACCCGATTCAAGCGCGAGGCACGCCTCCGGCCGTCGTGGCGGAAGGCCTCCCACCCCGCTGCGGTGGGACGATGCTTCCAGCTGGCACAGCCGGGGACCTGCACCCGCTCCAGGTACCCGCGCTTCATCGCGGCGTTGACCTGACGGTTGACCGTCGACTGCTCCAGGTCGAGGCCCACGCTGAGCTCGCGCAGCGTGCGCGCCTGCCCGTCCTCGAGCAACCAGAGGATGTGGAACGCGGACGAATCGAGAATCGCCTGCGCGTCGATCTCATTGCGCCGACGACGCATCCGCAACAGTTCTTCCACCACATCGCGATGAACGTCCGAAGGCCAGATCGATTCGTCGCTTTCCACCGTTCTCCCCGATCCCGCGGCTGACGTCACGCGTGCCTCGACTTTGCCATATGCATTGTGCATATGTAGGTTACATAATCTGACTTGAAACACCCACCCGAGCTCACTCACGACTGAGCTACCCATCCCCACTCTCACGAAGGGCCCTGTATGACGCGCTCCACCGATACAGCAGGCACGGAGGCACTCGAGCCTCCGCGCCACGACACGCCGGAGGGCGGCGGCTCACCGCGCGCCCTCGGCATCGTCATCACCCTCTGCCTCGGCGGCCTGGTGGCCTCCCTGATGCAGACGCTGATCATTCCGGTGCAGCCCGAACTCCCCCTCCTGCTCGACACGACGATCTCGAATGCCTCCTGGGTCATCACCGCCACGTTGCTCGGCGGCGCGGTCGCCATGCCGATCGCCGGTCGACTCGGCGACATGTACGGCAAGCAGCGGGTGATTCTCGCGAGCTCGATCCTGCTGGTGATCGGCTCGCTGATCTGTGCCATCGGCGATGGCCTGCTGCCGATGCTGATCGGCCGCGCGGTGCAGGGTCTGTCGATGGGCTTCATCCCCGTCGGCATCAGCCTGATGCGCGAAGTGACTCCGCCTCGGCTCACCTCGATGGCCGTCGCGGCCATGAGCGCCACGCTCGGCGTCGGCGGCGCCATCGGCCTGCCGCTATCAGCCTGGGTGGCCCAGACCTGGGACTGGCGTGCACTTTTCTGGGGCTCGGCCGCCTTGGCCCTCATCATCACCGTGCTGGTGATCGTCGTCGTCCCGAACATCGCCGACCAAGCGGGCGGAAAGCTCGACGTGATCGGCGCGATCGGACTGGCGGTCGGCTTGTGCAGCGTCCTGATCGCCATCTCGAAGGGCAAGGACTGGGGCTGGCTCTCCGGAACCACCATCGGGTTCGTCGTGGTCGGCGTGATCATCCTGGGCCTGTGGGGACTGTTCGAACTCCGCCACAGCGACCCCCTGGTAGACCTGCGGGCGTCCACCAAGCCCGCGGTGCTGCTCACCAACTTCGCCGCCATCGCCATCGGCTTCGGCATGATGGCGCAGGCCATCGTCGTGCCGATGATGCTCCAGGTCCCCGAGTCGGTCGGCGGTTTCGGCCAGACCATCATGGAGACCGGCCTCTGGATGGCGCCGGGCGGCATCATGATGATGCTGTTCGCACCGGTCTCGGGCACGCTGATCAACACGCTCGGCGCCAAGCTCACGCTGGCGATCGGTGCGTCCGTGCTCGGCATCGGCTATCTGACCGCGTTCTTCCTGATGAACGCGCCGTGGCAGCTGGCCGTCGCGTCGATCATCGCCTCTGCGGGCGTCGGCATCGGCTACGCCGCCATGCCGACCCTGATCATGGGCGCGGTCCCGATGACCGAAGCCGGCGCGGCAGTGGGCTTGAACGGACTGATGCGCGCAGTGGGCACCACGCTGTCCTCGGCGATCATGGCTGTCGTCCTCGCCGCGTCGACCATCTCACTCGGCGCGGGCCACGAGGTTCCGACCCACTCGGCATTCCGCTGGTGCTTCCTGATCGGCGCGCTCGCCGCATTCGTCGGCGTCGCGATCACCATGCTGATTCCGCGCGTCAAGCAAAGCACGGAGGAGCAGGTCCTCGGCTGACACCCCCGCCGACGCCCCGCACCGCCCGTTCCGCTATCCCAGCGGAGCGGGCGGTGTGCCGTTTCCGAACGGACTGCCGCCGAGCGCTTCCCGGCCGTGAGCGGTGTGCCAGTTCGCCAGGTCCGGCCCCTTCGGGACGATGCCCGACGGATTCAGATCCCGGTGCACTTCGTAATAGTGTGACTTGATGTGATCGAAGTTGGTGCAGTCACCGAATCCCGGCGTCTGGAACAGGTCCCGCGCATACGCCCACAGCACCGGCATCTCCGACAGCTTCTCGCGATTGCACTTGAAGTGCCCGTGGTACACCGGGTCGAACCGCGCGAGGGTGGTGAACAGGCGGACATCGGCTTCGGTGATCGTGTCGCCGACAAGGTACCGCTGATTCCGCAGTCGTTCCGTCAGCCAGTCCAGGCGAGAGAAGAGCTGGTCGTACGCGGCATCGTAGGACTCTTGAGAGCCGGCGAAACCGCACCGGTAGACGCCGTTGTTCACGTCGCGATAGACCACTGCGTTGGCCTCGTCGATGTCCGCGCGCAAGTCCTCCGGATACAGGGACGGTGCGCCGTCGCGGTGGAAGTCGACCCATTCGAGTTCCATGTCGACCGTGATCTGCGGGAAGTCGTTCGTGACGACGGCGCCGGACGGCACGTCGACGATCGCGGGCACGGTGATGCCCTTCGGATAGTCGGGGAAGCGCTTGAAATAGGCGTCCTGCAAGCGCGGGATGCCCAAGACCGGATCCACTCCACCGGGGTCGAGGTCGAAGGTCCACGACCGCTTGTCGTGCGTCGGCCCGCACACTCCCATCGAGATCGCGTTCTCCAAGCCCAACAGCCGTCGGACGATGATCGTGCGATTAGCCCAGGGACAGGCATACGACACGACCAGTCGATACCGACCGGGCTCGACCGGGTACCCGTCGACCCCGTCCCGAGTGATGCGCGTTTCGATGTAGCGGGTGTCCCGCTCGAACGGCGCATCCGCGACCACGTACGTTGCCTGCTCTTGATCCGTCCCGTTCTCAGCCATGAACCCAGAATGTCACCGATCGAGGCGGAATGTCGTCGGCCCCGCTACATGCCTTCGAATGCGCGACCGAGTTCGGTGTCGACATCGATCAAGCGCGCCTTGCGGATCTCCGGCTTCTCGATCTCAGTGGCGACGAACTTCGCGATCACCCGGCGGATCTCGTCGTCCACCTGCGCTAAGTTGCGGATGATCTCGCCGCGGACGTTGTGGGAGTTGACGTCGACGAACACATCACGGGGCCGCGGCGGCTCCACCTCGATACGCAATTGCAAGGGCGTCGCACACCGAACGGTCAGCGGCAGGGTCACCAGTCCGTCCACGTCGTAACGAATCCGATCGACCTTGAGGTTCACCAGCAACGCGATGTTCAGCGGCAACTTCACCGTGAAGGTGATGAGCTGACCGACATCGCGGGTGATCTCCGGCTCGGCCACACGCACTCTGGCCTGGACCTTGACCATGCCGCCGGGTCCGGAACCGATGGGCCCGACCTCGAACTCCTCGCCCGCGATGGCGGTGAAGGCGGTACCTATCCGGGCCTCGGTGACGGCGATCTCGAAGAATCGGCGACCGAACTCCTCGTACGAGAGGTAAGTCGGCTCGGCCTCGTCGGCAGGAGACGGTGCACCCTCGATCGCGGCTTCCATCGACTCCACGGCCTCGACGACTTCAGCCACTTCATCGTCGTTCAGCTGCGCACTGTCGACCGGCACCACAGTCGACTCGACATGATCCGCCCGCTCGTCGCGAGGGTTCTGATTCCCGGGGTTCGGATTCACAGGCACGGGTACATCCTTACCTATTGCAGTCGAAGTTCGTAGTCTCCGAACCACTTCGGTCCGGCCCGCGACGTTTCATCGGCGATGGCTGGCGTCCGGGACGCGCGCCGGACACCGAGTTCCCGGCACCGCCACCAATTCGAAGTGCCACCATTCGTTATCGAACGTCCGACACAGGCCCCACCGAATCCCGTTAGCCTGCAGCCAGGCCGCACCGCTGCGGGGGCCGACGTCAATCGCCTCGCCGGTGACGTGCGTCGACTCCCCGGGCGGCAGCACCCAGCGCCGAGCCGCGGCGGGGCTGCCGTAATCGCGAACGCCCTGCCGCCAGAGTCGTGCCTGTTCGGCGGCCGAGCGCATTCCCGAGTTCACGTATATCGACACGCCCGCGGCCCGGGCCTCCCGGTAGGCAAGGGTGTACGCGATACCGAGTTGCGGCGTCAGTCCCGCGGTCCCTGGAGCCAGACGGACCCCCAACACCGTCTGAGCCCCAGCGTCCGGCGCGGCCAGAGCCGCCCCGCCGACCACTCCGGGGGACATCAGCGCTGCGGTCGTCGCCACGGTCACGGTGGCCAACCGGGCGGCCGTCGCCCGCCTCGGAAACCGGAAGTTCATCACAAGGCGACGCTACTACGCAATCGCCGATGCTTCCGACGTCGCGGACCCGATCATCGATAGAAGGTCTCGCGCAGGTTGATCCCGTGCTCCAGCCACACCTTCATCGCCGCGAGCATTCCGGTCCAGCCGACGCAGTTGCCGAAGGCGTTGGTCGCACCGCCGTCGGTCAGCGTCCACGCCGATTCGACGATCGTCACGAGCGTCCGGGCGCCGTCGTCGACGGGCTCGAACTCGAAGGTGACGGTGGTCGGACCACCGCCCGCGGTCGCGGTCCCGTCCCACTGGATGACGATCTTGTTCGGCGGCGTCGCCTCCAGCACGCGGACGTCGAAAGCGCCGGGAAAATCGTGGAAGTCCCACGACACCGTGGCACCGGACGTCAGTCGGCCGCGCGCCCCGCCGGTGGTGAAGTACTTCGACAGTCGGTCCGGGTCGGCGACTGCTTCGTACACGTCGGCCACCGGTCTGGAGACGTACCCCGAGACGGTGAACGACAGTTCGGTCAGTGGTGCATGCCCCTCGGGAGCGATTTCATTCATGTGATAAATTTACAACATGAATGGCGATCTGATCAAGGACGACGACGCCGACGATCGCGTCTTCAAAGCCCTCGCCTCCCCAACCCGCCGCCGGGTGCTCGATCTCCTGAAGGAATCGCCACGCACCACCGGCCAGCTGTGCGATGCCTTTCCCGACCTCGATCGGACCACCGTCCTTCAGCACCTGCGCGTCCTCGAACGGGCCGAACTCCTCACCGGGCGCAAGGTCGGTCGCGAGCGGCACCTGAGCCTGGCCCCGGTGCCGATCAAACGCATCCACGACAGGTGGATCGGTGAGTTCGCTCGCGCGGCGGTGGACCTGCTCAGCGATCTCGATCAGGAACTCCGGACCGACGACCCGTCGGGATCAACGGCCGAGGACGCCTGAGTCCGACCCCGAGTGCGCGTCGTCCAGCACCACCAGTCGCGACGTGCTCCTCGTCATCGCAACGTAGCGATCGACGGCGCCGGCCACCTGATCACCGAACGACATCGGGTTCACCAGAACCACGAGATCGAACTCCAGCCCCTTCGCCGTGGCCGGCGTCAGCGATGCCACCCGGTCGTCGCCGACGAACTCCGGAGCCCCGATGACGCATGCGACGCCGTCGACGCGGTCGGCACGCCAGCCCGCGAGGATCGTCTCGAGGGCGGCGGTCGGCCCGAACTCCACAGCGACACCGCTGCTCCGGATCGACTCCGGCACCTCGACGTCCGGCAGGGCAGCGAGAATGAGCGGCCGCGCGTGGTCCATCACCTCGGCGGGGGTCCGGTAGTTGATGTGGAGCGTGGAGCGACGCGGTTCACCGACGCCGACGCGCCGCAGCCGCTGCTCCCAGGTCTCGGCGAAGCCGGCACGCGCCTGCGCCCGATCGCCGACGATCGTGAAGCTGCGCGACGGGCACCGCGCCAGCAGCATCTGCCACTGGGCGTCGGTGAGATCCTGCGCTTCGTCGACTACGACATGGGCGAACGGACCCGCCAACGGATCCGACGGACCCTCATCGGCTCCGGACTCGTCCACGATCACGTCCTGGATGTCTTCGGCACGCAGCATCGACACCAGCCCTTCACCGTCGTCGGCTGCGATCAACTCGTCGACCACGATGTCGCGGACGCGTTGTTGCGCCGCAGCCTCCGCCCGCCGTCGTTCCCGCCGCCGCGCCGCGTCCGCGTCACCGAGACGTCGGCGAGCAGCATCGAGGATCGGCAGGTCAGAAGCGGTGATCGGTGCCCCCTCCGGTTGGCGGAGCAGCGCCCGCTGCTCCGCCGAGAGCCACGGCGCGCAGTGTCGAAGGAACGCAGGCACCGCCCACAGATCGCCGACGAGGATCTCCGCGTCGAGCATCGGCCACGCGCGCCGGAACTCCGCGACCAGGTCGCGGTCGGCCGACAGTGCGGCACGCATCCGCCGCACCTCCTGTTCGTCGTCGCGGTCACATCCGACGGGCGCCGCGAGATTCCGAGCAACCAGCACTTCCGCCAGCACCTGCCAGACGTCGTCGCGAGCCTCGTTGTGGACCACCGGGCGCTCCACCGCGGCGAACGCCTCTGCCCAGTCCTCGGGCCGCACCTGCAGGTCGAAGGAGGTTGTCTCGACCTGAACCGCCGTGGTCGGCGGCTCCTCGTAGAACGCGACGGCGGTCTCCACCGCCCCGACCATCGCCGCCGACGCCTTGAGTTCGGCGACGGCCGGGTCAGCCTCGGGCAACGGATCGTCAGCGGCGTCGCCGATGGGCACGAGGTCGGCAATGGTGCAGGTGGCGACCCCCTCCTCACCGAGACTCGGCAGAACGTCACCGACGTAGTTGAGGTAGCTGCGGTGGGGACCGACGATCAGGATCTCGCCGCGATTTCCCCGCAGTCTGGTGTCCGAATACAGCAGGTACGCCGCACGATGAAGCGCCACTACCGTCTTGCCCGTGCCCGGGCCGCCTTCGACGACGAGGGGCCCGTTCGAGCCCGCTCGGATCGCGGTGTCTTGGTCGGCGGCGATGGTCCCCAGAACCGATGTCATCTTCGACGACCGACTGGCGCCGAGACTGGCGATGAACGACGACTGGCTGTCCAGCGCCGCACCGCCGCGCCGACCGACCGAGCCCCCACCGCCGACCAGCGCGTCCCCCGCGAACACCTCGTCCCAGTAGTCGACGATCACCTCGCGCGACCACCGGTAGTGGCGCCGACTGACCACCCCCATCGGGTCGCCGAGTGTCGCGCTGAAGAACGGTGCGGCTTCCGGGGTTCGCCAGTCGATCAAGAGTGCCGTGCCGTCGGCCTCGGTGACACCGACGCGACCGACGTAGACCACCGTCCCGCACTCGCGGACGAACCGTCCCAGGCACACGTCGGTGCCGACCCGCGAGAGTCTCCGCAACTCCGCGGTGAGTCGGCGAATGTCCTGATCGCGTGCGACACCCGCCTCGACCCGTACATCGGTCGATCGACGGAGCGCGTCGAGTTCGGTCCGGATGGCGGCGCTCTTCTCCGCGATCCGCTCGGCCACACGCGTCAACTGCGCGGCGTCGCCGGCGATCAGGTCGGGACGATTCTTGTCGGCGAGTCGGTCGGGCAGGCAGAAGACGGCAACGCTCACGGGGCTCCGGTCGGTAGCGGGACGGGGATCGCTGCACCCGGCGACCGCGTAGGCCTGGGCTTTTCTCCAGCGAGGCGACCATTGTGCACGCCTGTCGGGGCCTTGCCGCAAGCCCCGGGTGCCGCGTTATCCTGAAAGGGGAAGAGCGCACCGCGGTTGTGGGAACGGCCTCATCCCCGATTCATGATCAGCGGCACCAGTTGCTCGTCATCGCTCCACGCACCATGATGACCGGCCATCCCCGACTCCATCGGTTCGGTGGTGGGACAGGTCAGGATGCTGGTTCCCTGCGCCACGGCGAGCACATGGCCGATCCGCGCGACGATCGTCGCGATCGGCGGCGTGGGCCCGAACCAGTGCTCGTCGAGCGCTTGCTCTCTCGTCACCACCAGGGCGTGATCGCCCAGGACGCCCGACCACCGGCTCCTGACATCCGCCACCGCATCGACGTGGTCGACGTATACGTGCCGCACCCGCGCTTCGCCGGCGATCAGTCGGACTCCCTGCTGCAGACGTGCGTCTGCCTCCAGGTCGACCGCCTTGCCCGCCCGGATCATGCCGTGGTCACCGGTGATCAGCAGGGTGCAGGTGTCCGGCAGATCGTCGAGCAAGTCCGCCACCACGGCATCGATCGCCGTCAGCGCTGCGAGCCACTCGGGCGACTCCGGCCCGAAGACATGCCCGTTCATGTCGAGGTCCGGGTAGTACGCATACGCGAATCGCCTCCGCGCGTCGTCGTGGCGCGCCACTTCCAGCACTCCATCGCGGACCTCGTCGAGCGTGGCCGCGGCGTGCAGTTCGCCGTCGACGCTGAATGCGGCCAGGGTGAGTCCGGAGCGCACCTGATAACCCGGCACCACGTAGTGGATGTCGATATCGCTTGCGGCGAGTCGGGCGACGGCACTGGTGACCGGTTGTACCTCAACCGGGAGGTGCGTGTGTCGCGCGTCGGTCCCGTCGGCCCCGCCGATCTTCCATCGCAGCGCGTTGAAGTTCTCGGGGCCGTCGGCTCCGGGCAGGCCGAAGCTGTAGCCGATGATCCCGTGTGTGCCGCACGGCGCACCGACCGCCAGACTCGAGATGCTGGTGGCGGTGGTCGCCGGGAAGCCTGCCTGAAGCGTGGTCGACACGTGAGCGGCGAGCGTCGGTGCGACGTGTGCGTGCCGGGCGAGGAGTTCGGCACCGAGACCGTCGATCAGCAGCACGACGACGTCACGAGCCGGCACCACACCGAGCGGATTCTCGGCGTCGGAGTCGAACGCCGCGGCGACGCTGGGCAGGATGTCGGCGAGGGTGTGTCTCATGGCCTCACTATGCCTCCCCCACAGGATTGACGACCAGGAATAGACGCCGAGGATCGACGTCGCGATACTGTCGAACTCATGACGTCACGCGCCGAGTCGGCTCCCGATCGAGCCCCGCGCGCCCGATCGATCGCCGAATTGGACGATCTCATCGTCGAGTGCCGAGCCTGCCCGCGTCTGGTGGCCTGGCGCGAAGAAGTCGCCCGCATCAAGCGCGCATCGTTTCGCGACCAGACGTATTGGGGCAGGGCCGTGCCAGGACTCGGGCCCGCGGACGCGGGCATCCTTGTCGTCGGATTGGCGCCCGCGGCGCACGGTGCCAACCGGACCGGCCGGATGTTCACCGGCGATCGCAGCGGCGACTTCCTGTTCGCGGCCATGCACGCGGTCGGTCTCGCCACCCAGGCGCACGCGGTGTCGGCCGACGACGGCCTCGAACTCATCGGCACCCGCATCACCTCTCCCGTGCACTGTGCGCCGCCTGCCAACAAACCGACGACCGTCGAGCGCCAGACGTGTGCGCCCTACCTGCATCGCGAACTGGAACTCCTTGCTCCCACCCTCCGCGTCGCGGTGGTACTCGGGGGTTTCGGTTGGCAGGCGCTGCTGGCATCCCTCACCGATGGCGGCTGGACCATCCCCCGTCCGCGGCCCAAGTTCGGCCACGGCGCACGATTCACCGTCGCGCATCCCGACGGCCGCCGCCTGACCGTGCTCGGCTGCTTCCACGTGAGCCAGCAGAACACGTTCACCGGCAGGTTGACCCCGGCGATGCTCGAATCCGTGCTGCGCGAAGCGAAGGAGATCGTGCGCACGCGATAGGGTTGCCCACGAAGCTCGTCATCAGTTGTTTGGGGGAACGTATGTCCGAAGACACGTCCGAACCGGCGTCACGGCCCGTTGTCCGTCGCTCCCCCACCACTTGGCGCGCCGTCGGGCACATCGCGTGGTGGATCTTCGTCGTCGCGCAATTGATGGCGAGCGGTCCAGGATTCGGCGGCTTGCCCGGTCGCTACGCCCCTTATCTCCCGAACTCCGGCTGGACCGCGTACACCCCGCTCACCGACGCCGGGACCGGGTGGGCGATCTCGGGTCCGTTCACCGACGGCTTCACCGATGCCAACGTCCTGTCGACGACGGCAGCCGTCGCGCTCCTCGTCACGATCGTCGCGGCTCTCGGGGAGGCGATCACGTACCGCTCGTGGGCCACCGGTGGGCTGACCGTGGCGGCACCCGTCATCGGCGGCGCCCTAGTGTTCGTGGCGATCGCGGCCCAGCGCGGCGACATCTGGGGCGGCGTCTACCTTCGCCCGATGCTAGCGGCGCTGATCGTGCTTCTCGGGGTCGCGATCCGCGAGGTCTGGAGCCGCGGCTTCGCACCCGCCGCCGTCGCCTCCCGCCATCGTTGAGCGGCGGTCAGCCGAGTTCCACCAGCACCACGCCCACCGTGATCACCGCGATGCCGATCAGCATGCGCGCGGTCAGCGGATCGCGCCAGATCACGCGCGCGAGCAAGGCCACCATCACGATGCCGATGGCCGACCAGACCGCGTACGCCGCGCCGACTGGCATCCCGGCCGCCAGTGCCAGTGCCAGGAATCCGAACGACAGCACGTAGGCCACCCCCATCGGAATCAACCAGACGCGGCGACGGAAGCCCTCGCTCGCACGCAGGCTGAGGGTGCCCACCAGCTCGGCGACGATGGCCAGCGCCAACCACAGGTAGCTCATGCGCCGACCTCCACCGCGTTCTCCTCGCCGCTCCCACGACTGCCGGTCTCGACCACCAGCACCCCGGCGATGATCACCCCGATCCCCACCGCCGAGGTGAGGCTCAACGTCTCGTCGAAGATCACGGCGCCGAGCACTGCGGTCAGCGCGACCCCGACCGCACCCCAGACGCCGTAGGCGACGCCGATCGCCATGCCGTGCCGAAGCGTCAGGCCCAGCAGCGCAAAGGCCACCACGTAGCCGACCACCACGCCCACCGACCACGCCGGGTGCTCGATGCTCGCGCGCAGCAGCATGGTGGCCGCGACCTCGGCCGAGATCGCGCCGACGAGCAGGAGCCATTTGTTCACTGGCCCAGCCAATCACATCCGCGCGCCGGACCATCCGCTGCTTGGCGGCGCGGCCCGAAACGCTGACAACTACAAAGCACTTCGTCGTCGGGGCAGGTGCCGGACCGATCGGACAACACGATCGGACAACGATTCATAGAACGGCGTGAACTACCCGCGCGGGGCGTGAGCGGTGTTCTAGCCTAACGGCAGAGAACAGCGATACCGACAAGCGGCGACTGACGCAGGGACACATCGACGATGGCAACAACACCACCCGGAGCATCTGGGGAGTTCGCACCAGTCCAATCATTGTCGGACCATCCGACGATCGAGTTGTGCTGCCTGATCTGGGCCACGCAGGGGAACGCCGAAGGCGCCACAGAGTACGAAGACGAGGTCTTGGCGTTGCTCCCCGATTACGGCGGCGAGGTGGTCGCCCGCGCTATCGGTCCCGGCCTCGACGACATGCCGCATGAGACGCAGTTCCTGCGACTTCCCGACCAGCAGTCCCTCGACGCGTATCTCGGCGATCCCCGTCGCCTCGAGCTCAACGACCAGCGTGAGGAACTGATCGAACGGACGATCGTCTACCCGGTCCGCGTGACCGGGCACCGGTGACCGAATCGGGTGAGGTGGCTGCCGCCTAGTGTTGCAGTAGGTCGCGGAGGTCGTCGATGGTGTCGGCCGCTGCCGGCGCCTTGGCGTCGACCCCGACGCGATAGCGCCGTACACGCGCGAAACGCAGCGCGACGCCACCCCGGTATCTCTGAGAGCGTTGGACACCGTCGATCGCCACCTCAACGACCGTCACGGGGTCCAGGTGGGTCACATGTCCCTCGATGGAGGTCGCTATCGACGGAAAGTAGTCGGTCTGCCACCGCAGGATCTCGTCGGTGAGTCCCTTGAACGTCTTCCCGACCATCACGAAACCGCCGGGCGGACCCCAGTGTCCGGCCGGATCGCGCGCGCCGAGGTGCAGATTGGAAAGCAGTCCCGTCCGACGACCGGAGCCCTGTTCCACCGCGAGCACCACCAGATCGAAGGTGTGCACCGGCTTCACCTTGATCCAGTGACTGCCGCGCCGACCCGCCGCGTACACCGAATCGAGCCCCTTCACCACGACGCCTTCATTTCTCGTCGCAACCGCTTCGATGAAGAAGTTCTCGGCGAGCAGGCCGGCGTCGTCGCCTGCCACCTCGATTCCGCGGATCATTCGGTCGCCGACGACCTCCGCGAGCAGACGACGACGGACACGCAGCGGTTGGTCGATCAGGCTCTCCCCGCGGGCATGCAAGACATCGAAGAACCAGGCGCTGAGTAGCCCGTCGTGCGGCTCGCCGCCTCCGGGTCGGTTGCTGCCGTCGGTACCGAAACGACTCATCGTGTCCTGGAACGGTCTTGGCGCGCCCGTCTCATCCAAGGCGAGGGTCTCGCCGTCGAGCACGAGGTCACCGCCCCGGAACCCGGCGACCACCGCCACGATCTCCGGAACACGATCGGTGATATCGGCGAGGCTGCGCGTGAACACACGTACCCGACCGTCGACCCGATGCACCTGGATGCGGGCGCCGTCGAGCTTCACCTCCACCGACGCCGCGCCGATCGCCTCCACTGCCTCGGCAGCGGTCGACGCCGAAGACGCGAGCATCGGCGACACCGCGATGCCCGGGGTGAGATCGACGGTCGAGAGGTCGTCGCCGGCCAGCGTCGCGCGGACCGTCCCGCCCAGATCGCCCGACAGCATCGACGCCCGTCGGACCACCGCCACCGACACTCCGGCTGCCACCGCAGCAGCATCGGTCAGGACCCCCTCCAGCGCGCCGGTCCGCATCTCGCCGGTCAGCACCCGGAGCAGGTACTCCTGTTCCGCGGCGGTCGCCCGAACCATCAACTCGGCGAGCGTCGTCGACCGCACGTCTGCGGAGCCTGGTCCGTGTGCTTCGGCCAACAGCCTGAACGCCTCATCGACGTCGAGGACGTTCAGCGTCGCGGTGTCGGCAGGATCGGTCCGCGCGGCCGACGCGGTCCGCCAGCCGATGCCCAACCGGCCCTGCACCGGTCGCCCGAGAATCAGGCCGACCGCGGGTGCGGTCTCCGCGGGTGCCAGCATCCGGAGCAGGTCCGCGAGGCGCGCGGTCTTGGCCGACCGCGATCTGGTCGACGCGACGTCTGCGGCCGCCTCCACCACGGCCGCGAGGGTCGTCGTCTTCCCGATGCTCTCGGTCATGACCTCGAGCGTAGCGGCGAGGTCCGACAGTCGGAGCGGAGTCGATACCCTGAGGCCTGTGAGTCATTCCGTCGAAATTCCGGCCGACCTCGCCAGTCGCGCCGCGCTCGGTCCCGAATGGATCGACTGGCTCGACCGCCTTCCCTCTCTGCTCGTCGCGTTGCTCGACGAGTGGCGCCTGCGCCCCTCGGGAACGCCGATGAACGGATTCTGCTCGATCGTCGTCCCGGTGCTCACCGAGGACGGCGGCGATGCCGTGTTGAAGATCTCGTTCGACGGCGACGACGAATCGGCGTTCGAAGCGCTGGGCTTGGCCACCTGGGACGGCGATGGCGTGGTTCGGATGCTCCGCGCCGACCCCCGGCGTCGTGCACTACTGCTCGAGCGTCTCGAAGACCGTGACCTCAGCGACCTGTGGGATCTCGAGGCGTGTGAGATCGTCGCGTCGTTCTACCCGCGCCTGCACCGCCCCGCACCCAAGCGGTTGCCGCTGCTGACCGACTTCGTGGCGCCGTGGCTCGACGCGATGACCGACGATGCGGCGATCATGCCTGTCCCCCGTCGTCTGGTGGATCAGGCGCTACATGTCGGCCGCTCCCTCGTCGCAGATCCTCAGTCGGTCGGCACGCTGATCCACGGCGATCTGCACTACGGCAATGTGCTGGCAGGCGGCCGCGAGCCGTGGCTGGTGATCGACCCGAAGCCGATGTCCGGCGACAGCCACTACGAGGTGGCTCCGCTCCTCTGGGATCGGTGGGACGATGTCGAGGGAGATGTGCGCGGGGCCATCTCCCGTCGATTCGGCACTGTCGTCGACGCTGCCGAGTTCGACGAGGATCGGGCCCGCGACTGGGTGATCGTCCGGACGGTCTTGAATGCGCACTGGACCGTCGAGGACGCGCGCCGGGCGCGCCGTGGACTCGCGCCGTCTGAGCACGAGGTCATCACGCGATCCATCGCCGTTGCCAAGGCCGTGCAGCCGTGAGTGGGGTCGCTTCCTCTACCGTGGAGGAGTGAAACCTGTTCTCGCGGCCGGCGCGGTCATCGTCGACGACGCCGGTCGAGTCCTGATGGTGAAACGTGGGCACGACCCCGACAAAGGTCGATGGTCCATCCCCGGTGGTCACGTGGAAGCAGGCGAGACCCTGGTGGCGGCTGCGGCGCGCGAGGTCTTCGAGGAGACGGGTCTGCGCGTGGAGATCGGCCGGGAACTCTGGAGCGTCACCCTGCCGTACCCGGGCAACGAGACCTTCGAGATCCACGACTTCACAGCGACCGTCATCGGCGGTGACCTGCGACCCGGCGACGACGCCGACGACGCGCAGTGGTTGACACCCGCTCAGTTGGCCGACCTGCCGATGGTCGCCACCCTGCGCACACATTTCGATGGACTCGGAATCCTGCCGCGTTCTTCGCTCACCGATCGGCGGTGACGCGCACGCGATCGGGGTGGGTGTAGACGTTCATCGACTGTCCGCGCAGGAAGCCGATCAACGTCAGCCCGGCTCGGTCGGCGAGTTCGGCGGCCAGCGACGACGGCGCCGACACCGCAGCCAGGATCGGAATTCCCGCCATCACCGCCTTCTGTACGAGCTCGAAGCTCGCACGACCGGAGACCTGCAGCACCGTCCCGCGCAGCGGCACGCGGTCATTGTTCACCGCCCACCCGATGACTTTGTCGACCGCGTTGTGTCGACCAACGTCCTCGCGCAGCACCAACTGCTCGCCGGTCGTCGCGTCGAAGAGGGCCGCGGCGTGCAGGCCGCCGGTGCTGTCGAAGGCACGCTGTCCGCTGCGCAGGCTCTCCGGAAGTTCGATGAGCGTCGCCGAATCGACGGCGACCCGATCGTCGGTGATGTCGAACGATGACTTCGTCTCGACGGTGTCGATGCTGGTCTTACCGCAGACTCCGCAGGCCGACGTCATGTAGAAATTGCGTGCCGCGTCCGGTGACGGCACCGCCGCCCCGAACCCCAGCTGGAGATCGAGGACGTTGTAGGTGTTCGGTTCACCGGCCGCACCGCCCGTGCCCGGCCCCCCGCAATGGATGGCGCTGATGAGTTGGTCGGCGCGGGTGATCACTCCCTCGGACACGAGGAAACCCGCAGCCAGCTCGACGTCGTTTCCCGGGGTCCGCATGGTGATCGTGAACGCGTTGCCCGCGATCCGAATCTCCAGCGGCTCTTCGACCGCGAGAAGGTCGGGGCGGCGACTGGGTTCTCGCCCCACCGTCACCTTCGTCACCGGCCAGCGCGCCGTAATCCGTCCCACGTCCGCCAGCCTAGTGGTCGTCGTGATGTCGGAGTACGTGACCGTCGGACTCTCGATAGAGTGCGCGGGTGACCAGCCGCCAGTCGCTCGCGAACCGCCTGCCCCCGGGTGCATTGGTGATTGCCGCCGTCTTCAGCGTCCAGTTCGGCAACGCGATCGTCGGATCGATGTTCGACCGCGTCGGACCGTTCGGCGCCGCGGCACTCCGATTGACTTGCGGGGCCTTGATTCTCGCGGCGGTCGTGCGTCCGCGCGTCCGTAGCTGGTCGCCACGAGCTTGGTCGGGCGTCGTCCTGCTCGGCCTGGGCCTCGGCGGGATGAACCTCTTCATCTACCTCGCGATCGATCAGATCCCGCTCGGTGTCGCGGTGACCATCGAACTGATCGGACCGCTTGCCGTGGCCGCACTCGGCAGTCGTCGGGTCGCCGACGCGGCATGGGTGGTGCTGGCACTGACCGGCATCGCGCTGCTCGGCCTCGACGACGTCGGAGGAGTCGGACTGACCGGCGCCGGCTTCGCGGCCGCAGCGGCCGCATGCTGGGCGCTGTACATCGTCGCGTCGTCGAAGCTCGGCATGCGGGTTCCCGGTGTCGACGGACTGGTCGCCGCGATGGTCGTGGCGGCGCTGGTGGTGGCTCCGATCGGCGCATTCCAAGCTGTCCCCGCAGTGACCGCCGACCCGTCGCTGCTGGCGGCCTTCGCGGGTGTCGCGGTCCTGACCTCGGCGATCCCCTATGCGCTCGAATTCACCGCGCTTCGGCGGATGCCGACGCGGGTGTTCGGGGTGTTGTCGAGCTTGGGACCGGCAGTGGCTGCACTGGCTGGGTTCGTGGTCCTGAGGCAGTCGATCGACGCGCTGCAACTGCTGGCGATCGCGCTGGTCG
>NZ_JAAYXO010000070.1 GCF_012515855.1 Gordonia sp. (in: high G+C Gram-positive bacteria) | reverse complement strand
GCTGACATTAGCGGGGCCAGACCGAATCAGCGGTCGCGCCCCAGTTGCGGACCGCCGGTGAGGAGTTCGTCGAGCGACTCCGTCACGTACCCCGACATCGCGGGCAGGTCGCCGACCACCACGCGATCACCGATGAACGCGAACTGCACCTGGTTGGCGTACTCGTTGACGCTGATCCCCAATGCCCGCTGCGTCGCGAGCGTCGGGATCGTGAAGATGCCGGTGATCGGAATTCCGCCGACGAACTTGCGGCCGATCCGCTTGGAACTCACGGAGATCGGCACGTTGTAGGACCGCTGGAAGATGCCCGCGAAGGCTCGCGTCGACAGGTCGGCGAACGGTACCAGGCCGAACTCCGGCAGCAACGGTCGAAAACCCTGCGACATGCGCCGGGTGGACTGCGAGTATCGGTCAGCCAGCCCGGCCACCTGCATCAGCCGCACCGCGGGCGCGTCCTCGCCGATCGGCAGGTCGGTGACGAACTCGGTACCGCCGATCACGATCCACGCTCCGGACGGCTCTCCTTCCACCGTCTCCGGGTCGCGTGCAGCCAACGGGAGGGTGGCGCGCATCGTCGCGCCGTGCCCGACCGAGTCCTTCACCGACAGCAGCCAACGCCGCAGCACTCCGGTGATGATGGCGAGCACGACATCGTTGAACGAGCATTCGAACCGCGCTGCGACCGCCTCCAGGTCGCGTCGCGAGAGCGACGAGAACGCGAACAGGCGCGAGGATGTCGTCACCGCGTTCAGCGGACTGTCGGGCGCGGCGTTGACCATTTGACTCACCGCACCGGTCACCGCTCGCGCCGAACGGTCGGCCACCGACCACAGGTCGGCGACCGGGCCGTTGCCGCGCAGCAGCGAATCGAAGACCTCGCCCGGACGAGCCATGGCCTCGGCCAGTGCACCCGCCGTCAGCGATTTGGCGCCGGGCGGCCTACCCGGCATCCACAGGTCTTCCTTGAGCGGGGCGACGTACGCGTCGTCATCGCACAGGATCTCGCTCAGCTCGAGATGCTCCGGATCGCCGAGGAGGCACCGATGGGTCTTGGTGAGGATCGCCGAGCGACCCCCGTAGAGGCCCTCGATCAGGTACATCTCCCACAGCGGGCGAGTCCGATCGAGCGGCCGCGACATGACACGCGCGATCAGTTCCTGCAACTGCGGAACGGCGCCGGGCTGCGGCAGCGCCGACAATCGGACGTGGAAATTGATGTCGAAGTCGCGGTCGTCGACCCACACCGGTCGAGCCAGGCCCAGCGTCACCTCGGCGACCCGCTGTCGGTACCGCGGCACCAATTGCAGCCGGTTCTCGACGAGCGAGACCAACTCGCTGTAGTCGAGCTTGCCGGTGGACTCGCCCTTGAGCTTGTTCGGATCGACGATCAGCAGCGCACCCAGATGCGCCGAGGTCCCCGCCCCGTCCAGGAAGTAGAACATCGCCTCGTCGGGCGACAGCCGATTCATCATGATGCGCTCGAGTTTAGGCCGAGACTGCGACGGCATGCGCATTGCGTGACTTCGTGCCGTCACACAATCGACAGTTCGACGATCACCCAGCGGTCCTCGGCCTGTGTCCGGGCCCTCGCCGAGCGTTCCCGACCGGACAGAGGCCGGCCGGGATGGACGTGCGCGGGAACCGATGCGAGTTCGATGCGCCCGGCGACCGCACGCACCCGCTCCCCACGGACGAAGGTGCCGAAGTAGTCGGCGCACCGCGGCCCGTGGATCTGCAGGTGCACTCGCACCAGACGCGCGGTGTCGGCGACCGCGGGTGAGGCGTTTCCCGACGACGGTCGCCGCAAGACCGTCAGCAGTTGCTCGGCGACATCACCCGTGACGCATCTGAGCAGATGCGCGACGGGCCGGCGGCCGTCGAGGACTTCGAAGACCTGCTGCAACGCCCGCACAGTGGCCGCGCGCGCCCTCCCCGCGGCCTCGACCTCGTCGCCGAGGTCATTCTGGCCGATCCCACTCCGGTCGACCCCGTTCCGGTCGACGCTGTTCCGCTCAACACCGCTCTCGTCGAGCCGCTCCCCCGCCAGTGTGTTCACCGTCATATAGATCGGACGCAGCCGAACTCATGTCGGTTCCACGACACTCCGAACCGTTGCCATCCCGTGACCGGGAAGCCGGCTCCGACAGCGATCGCTACCGGAACCGACCGCTTGTCAGCGCTTCTTCTTGGACTTGCCCGACGGCTTGTTCTTGCCGCCGGACCGCGCAGCGGCACGGCGTTCGCGACGACTGCCGAGAACCTCGGACGGCGTCCCCGACGCATGCTCCTCGACCTCGGAGATCACCGAGGCGTCGCCGGACTCGTCCGGGCCGCTGTAGGTGACGGCCGACTCGTCGACCGCCGCACCGCCGCCGAATGCCGCACCCGCCAGCATGTCGCTGACCGAGGTGCCGAGGGTCGGCGCGGGGGCCTGCGTCTCCACCTGGGCGTTGAAGATGTAGGTGACGGCCTCTTCCTTCATCGCGTCGAGCATGCCGGTGAACATGTCGAAGCCCTCGCGCTGGTACTCGACCACCGGGTCGCGCTGGGCCACCGACCGGAGGTGGATGCCCTCGCGCAGGTAGTCCATCTCGTAGAGGTGGTCGCGCCACTTGCGGTCCATGACCGTCAGCAGAATGGAGCGCTCCAGCTGTCGCATCGCGCCTTCGCCCGCCATCGCGGTCATCTCCGCCTCGCGGCGGTCGTAGGCGTCCAACGCGTCCTTGACCAGGATCTCGCGGAGTTCGTCGCTGGAGATGTCGTCGCGCTCGCCGAACTCGTTCTCGCCGACGACCTGCTTCGCGTCGAGCGAGATCGGGTACAGCTTGCCCAGGGCCTCCCACAGCGTGTCGAGGTCCCAGTCCTCGGCGTAGCCGAGCGAGGTGGCGCTGTCGCTGTACGCGCCGACGACCGAGCTGACCATGTCGCGGACCTGGTCCTGATGGTCCTCGCCCTCCAGGATCTCGCGGCGCTCGCCGTAGATCACCTTGCGCTGCTCGTTCATCACTTCGTCGTACTTCAGAACGTTCTTGCGGATCTCGAAGTTCTGCTCTTCCACCTGCGTCTGCGCGCTGCGGATGGCACGGGTCACCATCTTCGCGTCGATCGGGACGTCGTCCGGCAGGTTGAGGCGCATCATGATCGTCTCGAGCGCCGCACCGTTGAAGCGGCGCATCAGTTCGTCGCCGAGCGACAGGTAGAAGCGCGACTCACCGGGGTCGCCCTGGCGTCCGGAACGGCCGCGCAGCTGGTTGTCGATGCGTCGCGATTCGTGACGCTCCGTGCCGAGCACGTACAGACCGCCCGCCTCGCGGACGTCGTCGGCCTCCTTCGCGGCATCGGCGCGGGCCACTTCGATGGCCTCGTCCCAGCCGGCTTCGTACTCGTCCGGGGTGTTGACCGGGTCGAGTCCGGACTTACGCAGGCGAGTGTCGGCGATGATGTCCGGGTTGCCGCCGAGCACGACGTCGGTGCCTCGACCGGCCATGTTGGTCGCGACCGTCACGGCGCCGAGCGTTCCCGCCTCGGCGACGATCTGCGCCTCCTGCTCGTGGAACTTGGCGTTCAGGACCGAGTGCTTCACGTCGCGCTCGCTAAGCAGGCGCGACAGGTACTCGGACCGCTCGACGCTGGTGGTACCGATCAGCACCGGCTGACCCTTGTCGTGCCGCTCGACGATGTCGTCGACGACGGCGTTGAACTTGGCCTCTTCGGTCTTGTAGATGAGGTCGGTCTTGTCGGCGCGGAGCAGCGGCTTGTTGGTCGGAATCGGCACCACGCCCAGCTTGTAGGTCTGCTGGAACTCCGCGGCCTCGGTCTCGGCGGTACCGGTCATGCCGGAGAGCTTCTCGTACAGGCGGAAGTAGTTCTGGAGGGTGATCGTGGCGAGCGTCTGGTTCTCAGCCTTGATCTCCACTCCCTCCTTCGCCTCGATGGCCTGGTGCAGGCCCTCGTTGAAGCGGCGTCCGTCGAGCACACGACCGGTGAACTCGTCGACGATCATGACCTCGCCCTTGCGGACGATGTAGTCCTTGTCCTTGTGGAAGAGTTCCTTGACCTTAATCGCATTGTTCAAGTACCCGACGAGCTGGGAGTTCTCCGGCTCGTACAGGTTGTCGATGCCCAGGCGGTCTTCGACGAACGCGACACCGGCCTCGTGGACGCCGATCGTCTTCTTCTTGATGTCGACTTCGTAGTGGACGTCCTTCTCCAGCAACGGCGCGATGCGCGCGAACTCGGAGTACCACTTGCTCGACGAGTCGGCGGGACCGGAGATGATCAGCGGAGTACGGGCTTCGTCGATCAGAATCGAGTCGACCTCGTCGACGATGGCGTACGAGTGGGTGCGCTGCACCAGATCTTCGATGGTGTGCGCCATGTTGTCGCGCAGGTAATCGAAGCCGAACTCGTTGTTCGTGCCGTACGTGATGTCGGCCGCATAGGCCTCACGGCGCTGATCCGGTGACATGCCGGTGAGGATCACAGCGGTCTCGAGGCCGAGGAAGCGGTGGATGCGACCCATCCACTCCGCGTCGCGCTTGGCCAGGTAGTCGTTCACCGTGATGACGTGGACGCCGTCGCCGCTCAATGCGTTCAGGTACGCGGGCAGCACGCAGGTGAGCGTCTTGCCCTCACCGGTCTTCATCTCGGCGATGTTGCCGAAGTGGAGCGCCGCGCCACCCATGATCTGGACGTGGAAGTGCTTCTGGTCCAGCACCCGCACCGACGCCTCACGAGCCACCGCGAACGCTTCCAGCAGCAGGTCGTCGAGCGTCTCCCCGCCCTCGAGCCGCTCCCGGAACTCGACTGTCTTGGCGCGCAGCTCGTCGTCGGTGAGCGCCTCCATCTCGTCGGAGAGCGCCTCGACGCTCGTCGCGATCGCGTCCAGTCGCTTGACCATGCGACCTTCGCCCAGTCTGAGCAGCTTGTTGAGCACCGGCAATCCTCTGAGTTACGTGTTCCATTCACCCGCCGTGTCGCATCGTTCACGATGCGACAGACAGAACTCGGTCCATGGTACGGGTCGACGCGACCGGATGCGCCAGGCAGGGACGATCGACCGACACGTGTCCCAGAAGTCGCGGGCCGTTCCGACAGCCGTACCTCGACCATCTCGGGCCGGAATCAGTGCTGCACAGCGACGTGGCCGCCGCCCCGGTCGGGGCGACGGCCACGTCTGGCTGATTCGGCTCAGGCGAGTCGGATGAGTCCGTAGTCGAACGCGTGACGACGGTAGACCACCGACGCCTTGTCGGTCTCGCAGTCATGGAACAGGTAGAAGTCGTGTCCGACGAGTTCCATCTCGTACAGCGCTTCGTCCACCGACATCGGTGACGACGGGTGATCCTTGGTGCGGACCACCTGGCCGGGCTGGTAGTCCTCCACGTCGCTCTCGAAGGGATCGGCCGGCGTATCCGGAGCCGACGGAGTCAAGTGCGGCGCATCCGCCGACGCCTCGGCGAGGGAGGTCGGACGGTGCATGCCGTCCTTGCGGATCCGCTTACGGCTCTTGGCCCTGCGGAGTCGCTTGTGCAGTTTCTCGAATGCCAGCTCGCTCGCAGCGTAGAAGTTCTCGCCTGCGGCCTGAGCTCGAACCACGGTGCCTTTACCGCGGCCCGTGATCTCGACGATCTCGGCGCTCTTCGCCTGCCGTGGATTCGGCTCGTGGTACAGGATCACCTCGAAACGGAAGATCGTGTTGTCGAAGTGCTCGAACCGGGCGAGCTTGCTGCTCATGTAGACGCGGAAGTGATCTGGAATCTCCACGTTGCGTCCGCTCATGACGAGGTCCGCCTGGAGTTCGCCTGCCGACGACGTGTCTACCGACGCCGGCACTTCGAAGGCGGTTTTGAGGTCTAGACGTTCCACGGGCGCAGCTTTCGATTCACGCTGCCCCTTGCGATGAACGACCGTCATATCGACATCCTCCTCAGGTTGCTCTCAGATCGGTCATGCGGTCCGATCGAGATACCAATTCGCTTGTCGCACAACCGCGGTCAGATTCCTGCGGCGGTACGAGAACAGTGACCCGCTCCTGACGAGCAGAGTTCTCCGGAGGCGCAGACTAAGCATCGGCGCTGCGGAAAAGGCACTCTCACCTCCCTGGCACTCGATGTTCGTCACTGCCACTTCCGAAGGTATCCGCAATCGCGGCTTCCGGCCACGTTTTGCCGATTCATGCATTCGCTAAGACGACGACCGCGGCCACCGAAGCCCCGTTTCGAGTGAGCTCCGCCGCGGCATGGGCCGCCGTGGCACCGGTGGTGAGAACGTCGTCGACCAGGACCACCGGCACGCCCGGCCGCCGCCGGTCCCCGATCACCGCCGTCGGCAGCGGGCGCCGCAGTCGCTCAGCCCCCGCCAGGTTTGCGCTGCGCGCGCCCGCGCCCAGCCCAGCGGAGTCACGCGTCAGCGCGCCGGTCGCCAGGACGGGTGCCACCCGAATCCCCGCTCCGAGGATCGCGGCCGCCTCTTCGGCGACCGCCGTGACGGTGTCACCGCCCCGACTCCGCGCGGCCAGGATCCGCGTCGGGGCGGGCACCAGGACGAGACGACGAGACTGAGGCAGTTCACCCCAGCGCCCCAACGCCACCAGACCGCGGGCCAGCGCGCCGCCGAGAACCGGTGCCAGGTCGCGGCGCCGATGCTCCTTCAAGTTCACCACCGCGGACGCCATCGGGCCGCCGTACCGTGCCATCGACCAGACCGGGATTCCCGGATCGATTCGGGGAAACACCTGCCGGGGAACGTCGATCAGTCGCGCGGCGCAGCACTCGCACCACGGCGTTCCGGGTCGGCCGCAGCCGCCGCACTCCTCGGGCACGACGAGATCGGCCAGCGCCGCCAGAATGGCGCGAACACCCCCGTGCTCCCCCGTCATGCCTGCCGATCGTAGTCGGCCGACTGATCGGCGGCGGGCCTAACGGCCCGGCACCACCGCCACCGTGCCGATTCCCGCGTCCGGGCCGAGCGCCGTCCAATACTGGTCCGGCCGGGTGGTCCCGGTACCGATCTGCTGCACCCCACGATTGTCGGTGGCATACACCTGCGTCCCGGACGCCGCCAGTTCCACCACCGGCGGCTTGAGGTTGCCGCTGACGATCTCGACGGGCTGTGTTCCGGCGATCGACGTCCGCCACACCGGCACGTCGTCACCTGCTCGAGCGATGAACAGTGTCTTCGCGGTCGACCAAGCGACATCGACGACCTCACCGGCGAGGTCCGGTGCGAGCGGATAGACGCCGGTCAGCGACGGCACCCCGCGGTCGTTCACCGAGAGCGCGGCCATCAGCACGCGTCCACCGACCACCAGGGCCACCCGCACCCCGTCCGGCGACACCTGCAGGTCGGTGATCGGTCCGGGCGCGGCCGCCGT
>NZ_JAAYXO010000069.1 GCF_012515855.1 Gordonia sp. (in: high G+C Gram-positive bacteria) | reverse complement strand
CCGGCTGGAGTTCGGTCGGACCGGTGTGATTGCCACCGTCGTCGGCCTGGGCTGGACCGCCTTCATCGCACGCCAACTCACCGTGAGCGGCTTGGGACCCGACATTGCGCGCGGCCTCGGCGTGCGACTCGGCGTCGTCACGTACGGCACCCTGATCGTCGCCGTGGTCGTCGCCTCGCTCGCGGTCTCCGCGGCCGGACCGGTCGCGTTCGTCGGCCTCGTTGCCCCGCAGATCGCCGTGCGTCTGGCTCGCACCGCGCAGCCGACCCCGGCGTTCTCCGGGATCGTCGGTGCGTGCATGGTCCTCCTGGCCGACATCATCTGCCGCGGCGTCCTCCCGGGCGGCCTGCCCATCGGCGTCGTCACCTCGGCGGTCGGCGGACCGTTCCTGGTGTTTCTGATCGTGCAGGCGGCACGGAAGTCGTCGGTCTGAGCGCTCGACCGGTATCGAGACCACAACCACCCCAACACCACTCACGACCGGTCTCGATGAACCGATGCGGGCTCCGCGCCGCAGCGGCACTCGACCACCTTGGGGACTGCTCCACACGCGGCGGCGCGCGACCAACGTGGGAACTGCTAACCTTCGGGTTGCCAGTCGACCTTCCGTGTAACAGCGGACGGTCAGGGAACCCGGTGCGAATCCGGGACTGACGCGCAGCGGTATGGGTGACGGGCGGAGCACGACGCGAGGACGACTCGCGCAGCCACTGGGGCACGGCCCCGGGAAGGCGTTCCGACCCGGATGACCCCGAGTCCGAAGACCTGCTGGCCCTTGCGGTGAAAGCCGCGAGGTCAATTTCGGGGCGACGCGCAGCAACCCCCTGACCTCAAGGATTGCAGTGTCGAACTCGACGCGTTCGCGTCGGGACAGGTGTCCCGGCGTCCTGCGCCCGTGGCTCGCTGACGACGGCGCACTCACTCGAATCAGAATCCCCGGCGGTCAGGTGTCCGTCCGAGCGCTCATCGGCTTGGCCGAGGTGGCCCAGCAGTACGGCGACGGCCTGGTCCGGGTCACCGGCCGAGCGAACCTGCAGCTGCGCGCGCTTCCCCTGGTCGACGGCGCCCTGCCCGCCGACGTCGTCGCCGCGATCGAGACGACCGGTCTGTTGCCGTCCCGCAGCCACGACCTGGTCCGCAACATCCTCGTCTCCCCGCAGACCGGACTGTCCGGTGGGCTCGCCGACGTGCGGCCGGCGGCCCGCGAACTCGACCGACGCCTCCTCACCGACTCGCGCCTGAGCGACCTGCCCGGCCGCTTCCTGTTCACCCTCGACGACGGTCGCGGCGACCTGCACGACCGCCACCTCGACCTCGGGCTGGTAGCGCTCGACGACAACCTGTGCCAGCTGCGCGTCGGCGGTGTGCCGAGCGTGGTGCTCCCGCTGGCCGACTCTCCCACCGCCCTCACTCGCCTGGCCCGTCGCTTCCTGGCGCACCGCGGGACCGGGCGCGACGCCGCGTGGCATGTGAACGAACTTCCTCATCCGCTGAGCGGCGCCACGGCCGACCTCACCGGCGGCGTCTGCTCGCCGCCGCTGCCGTACGGGCGCGTCCCCGGCGGCCTCCATCTCGACGCCCACGGCGGTCTTGCGCGCGACCTCATCGCGGCCTGGGCCGCCACCGACCACGTCGTGCTGACCCCCTGGCACGGCGTCCTGATCCCGAAGGCCACCGCATGACGCTCTCGCAACCGCCCCGCGCCTACGACTACGTCACCGTCGGCGCCGACATCTACGTCCGGTCGTTCGCGACCATCCGCGCCGAGTCCGATCTTTGCGACGTCCCCGCCGACGCCGAGAAGCTGGCCGTGCGGATGATCCACGCCAGCGGCCAGACCGACCTCGTGGACGACCTCGTGATCCATCCCCGGCTGCTCGTCGATGGTCGCGCGGCGCTGACACGTGGGCGGCCGATTCTCGCCGACACCCAGATGGTGGCGCGCGGCATCACCGCCGGCCGACTGCCCGCCGACAACCCGGTGCACTGCCTGCTCAGCGATCCCCGCGTGCCCGACCTCGCCGAGAAGTGGCACACCACCCGCACCGCCGCCGCGGTGTCACTGTGGGAGCCGATGCTCGACGGCGCCGTGGTGGCCATCGGCAACGCACCGACCGCCCTGTTCCACCTCCTCGAGATGCTGCTGGCCGGCGCCCCGCGGCCGGCCGCGATCATCGGCTGCCCGGTGGGCTTCATCGGCGCGGCCGAGTCGAAGGAGGCGCTCGCCGTCTTCGCCGACGAGCACGGCATCGACATCCCCTTCGTCACCGTCCGCGGTCGCCGCGGCGGTTCCGCGGTCACCTCGGCCGCGGTCAACGCCCTGGCCCAGGAGGCCGAATGAGCGCCCTCGGACAGTTCTCGATCGTCGGTCTCGGCCCCGGTGACCCCGACCTCATCACCCGCAAGGCCGCCCGACTGATCGGCGAGGCCGACGTCGTCGCCTATCACGCGGGTGTCCGGAAGTCGTCGCACGCGCGACGCATCGCTGCCGACCTGTTCCCGGACGGCGTGATCGAAGAAGAGCTCCGCTACCCGGTGACCACCGGAACCACCGACCACCCCGGCGGTTACGTCGGGGCCCTCGCCGACTTCTACGAGCAGTCCGCGGCACGGATGACCGCCCACCTCGACGCCGGGCGGAGCATCGCGCTGCTGGCCGAAGGCGATCCGCTGTTCTACGGCTCGGCGATGTACCTGCACGACCGGCTCTCGCCCGACTACCCGACCGAAGTGGTCCCCGGCGTTCCCGCGTACGCCGCCGCGACCGCCGCGCTCGGCACCCCGCTGGTGCGGCAGGACGACGTCCTCACCGTGCTCGCGGGCACCCTCCCCGAACCGGAGTTGGCACGTCGCCTCGCCGACACCGACGGCGCGGTGATCATGAAGCTCGGTCGCACCTTCCCCGCCGTGCGTCGCGCCCTGCATGCCGCCGGCCGCCTCGACGGGGCGTGGTACGTCGAGCGCGCGTCGATGCCGGAGCAGGAGTGGCGACCGGTAGCCGAGGTGGACCCGGCGACCGTTCCCTACTTCTCGCTGATCGTCGTGCCGGGCGACGCGCTCCACGCAGACCGGCCCGGCCGGATGCGCGACGGCCGTGACGTCGCACCTGCGCCGAGCTCAATTCCGACGCCGCCCCCACTCGAGCGATCCACGAGCGAACTGCTGGTGGTGGGCCTCGGACCCGGCCCCGCCGATTGGTTGACCCCCGAAGCGTCGACGGCACTCGCCGAGGTGGAGCACGTCATCGGCTACGCACCGTACGTCGACCGCGTTCCCCAGCGGCCCGGGCTGAAGCGTCATGCGTCGGGGAACACCGTCGAGGTCGACCGCGCCCGGCATGCGCTGCAGCTGGCGCGCGACGGCGAACGCGTGGCCGTCGTCTCCGGCGGCGACGCAGGCGTCTTCGGGATGGCGGCCGCCGTGTTCGAGGCCGCCGACGACCCGGAGTTCGCCGACGTCCCGGTCCGCGTGCTGCCCGGCGTCACCGCGATCCAGGCCGTCGCCGCCCGCGCGGGCGCGCCGATCGGCGCCGATTTCGCGGTGCTGAGCCTGTCCGACCGGCTGAAGCCGTGGGATGTGATCGCCCGGCGCCTGCGGGCGATCGCCGAGGCCGACCTGGTGCTCGGCATTTACAACCCCGCCTCCCGGTCGCGGCGCGACCAGATCGTCGACGCCCGCGCCGTGCTGCTGGAGCATCGCTCCCCCGACACCGTGGTGATCGTCGGCCGAGACATCGGCCGGACCGAGGAGTCGTTGACCGTCACCACCCTCGGTGACCTCGACGCCCACCGGATCGACATGAAGTGCCTGCTCATCATCGGCGCGACGTCGACGCGCGTCACCGCCGCGGGCAAGGCGTGGACCCCGCGATCGGTGGCTGCGATGGTGACGCCGTGACCCGCCCTCCGGTGACGGTGATCGGCATCGGCGCCGCCGGCTGGGACGGTCTCGGCGCCGACGTTCGCCACCGCATCATCGACGCCGACGTGGTGCTCGGCGGACCGCGCCACCTGGCCCTGGTGCCGCCGGTCGACGGCCAGGACCGACGTCCCTGGCCCAGCCCGCTCGTCGACGGCCTCGCCGCACTGCTCGCCGAGGTCGCCGACCGCCGAGTGGTGGCGCTGGCCTCGGGCGATCCCTTCGTCTCTGGCATCGGAACCGTGCTGGCCGAACTGCTCGGCGAACGCCTCGAGTCGATCCCCGCGGTGTCGTCGGTGTCGTTGGCGCGGTCGCGGATGCGGTGGCCGGCGGAGTCGACCACCGTCGTCACGCTGGTCGGCCGGGACCCCGATGCGCTGCGCCGCGAGCTGGCACCGAACGCCCGGATCCTGGTGCTGTCGTCGGACGAGTCCACGCCCGCCGCCGTCGCCGTCATCCTCGCCGGCCACGGCTTCGGCGCCTCCCGAATAGCTGTGCTCGGCGACCTCGGTTCGGCTGCCGAATCGCGGTCGGAGTTTCGGGCGGTCGACGGGCCGTCCGGCGACATGCCCCGCCTGCACGTCCTCGCGATCGAAGTGCTCGGCGATGCCGGCGGCGACGTCAGCTGGGCGACCGGCCTGCCCGACGACGCCTTCGAGCACGACGGCCAGCTCACCAAACGCGACCAGCGGGCGAGCGCCCTGGCACGCCTGGCGCCGCGCCCCGGCGGGCTGCTGTGGGACGTCGGCGCGGGCGCCGGATCCGTGGCGATCGAATGGCTGCGCGCCCATCCGACCACCGCGGCGATCGCCGTCGAACACCACCCGGAACGCGCCGCGCGAATCGCGCGCAACGCCGCCCGCTTCGGGGTTCCACGACTGCGGCTCGTCACCGGCCGAGCCCCCGACGCCCTCGTCGACCTGCCCGCACCGGACGCGATCTTCATCGGCGGCGGCGCCACCGCCCCGGGACTGCTGGACCGATGCCGCGCCGCCCTGCCGCCGGGTGGTCGGCTGGTGGTGCACGGCGTCACCTTCGAAACCGAGGAATTGCTACTGGCAGCGTTCCGCACGCACGGCGGCGAGCTGACCCGGCTGTCGGTGGAGCACGCCGCACCGCTCGGCGGCCGTTTTCACGGCTGGCAGCCCGCCCGCGCCGTCACCCAGTGGTCATGGATCAAGTCGGGAGACCGCAGATGACCGTTCACTTCGTGGGCGCCGGTCCCGGCGCCGCCGACCTCCTCACGCTGCGCGCCGCCCGCCTGCTGGCCGACGCCCGGACCGTGCTGTATCCGGGCACCTACCTCGACGCCGAGGTGCTGAGCCACTGCCACGACGACGCACATCTCGTCGACACCGCGCGACTGGACCTCGACGTGATCACCGCGACGATGGTCGACGCCGACGCCGCCGGCCACGACGTCGTGCGCCTCACCTCGGGCGATCCGTCGCTCTATTCGGCGCTGCACGAGCAGACCCGACGCCTCGACGCCGCCGGGGTGCGGTGGGACGTGACGCCGGGCGTGCCGTCGTACGCCGCGGCGGCCGCGCGGATCGGTCAGGAGCTGACGGTGCCGCTGGTGGCACAGTCGGTGGTCCTGACCCGCACGCAGGCACGGTCGACGGCGATGCCCGACCGGGAGAGTCTCGAGGCTTTCGCCGCGACCGGGTCGACGCTGGTCCTGCATCTGGCGATCACCCGAACCCGCGACCTGATGACGCGACTCGCACCGCACTACGGCGCCGACTGCCCGGTGGTCGTCGTCTACCGGGCGTCGCAGCCGGACGAGGTGGTGGTCCGCGGCACCATCGGCGGCGCACAGCCGATCGCCGACGCGGTCGAGGCCGCCGAGCTCAGACAGGCCGCCGTGATTCTGGTGGGACCGGCCTTGGCCGCCCGCACCACCGGCGGCGAATCGTATCTGTACTCCGCAGAAAGGACGCGCCGATGACCGCTCCGCACTATCCGTTCACCGCCGTCGTGGGCGCCGACGCCCTCGACGACCCGCAGCCGATGGCACTCGCACTGCTGCTCACCGCCATCTCGCCCGCCGTGGGCGGCGTCCTGGTGCGCGGTGAGAAGGGCACCGCGAAGTCGACCATCGTGCGGGCCCTGGCCGCCGTGCTGCCGCCGCTCGACGACGCCCCGGTCCCCCTCGTCGAGCTTCCCGTCGGCGCCACCGAGGACCGGGTGGTCGGATCCATCGACCTCGAGGCCGCGCTCGGCGAAGGCAAGGCGCGGTACCAGCCGGGTCTGCTCGCGAAGGCCCACCGCGGCATCCTCTACGTCGACGAGGTGAACCTTCTGCACGACCACCTCGTCGACCTGCTGCTCGATGCCGCCGCCATGGGTCGGGCGACCGTCGAACGCGACGGCATCTCGATGTCGCACGACGCCCGGTTCGTCCTGGTCGGCACGATGAACCCGGAGGAGGGTGAGCTGCGGCCCCAGCTCCTCGACCGCTTCGGCCTCACCGTCGAGGTCGCCGCGCCGCGGGAGGCGCCACTGCGCGCCGCAGTAGTCCGGCGCCGAATGGCCTTCGACGCCGACCCCGCGGGCTTCACCGCCCGCTACGCCGACTCCGAGGCCGCGCTGCGCGCCCGCATCCTGGCCGCGCAGCAGTTGCTGCCGCAGGTTCAGCTGTCGTCGGCCGCGCTGCTCAAGATCGCCGAGGTCTGCGCGGCGTTCGACGTCGACGGACTCCGCGCCGACATCGTGACCGCGCGGACGGCGGTCGCGCATGCGGCCTGGTGCGGTCGCACCGGTGTCACGATCGACGACATCCGCGTCGCCGCTCGCCTCGCCCTGCCGCACCGCCGTCGGCGCAATCCGTTCGACGCCCCCGGCCTCGACGAGGACCTCCTCGACCGGGTGCTCGGCGACGACGACCTGCCACCGGACCCGCCGGAGGGCGGAGGTCCCGACGGCGGCGATAGTTCCGACGATGGAGCCGACGACGCGCCCCCGACCGCTGCCCCAGACGCACCCGCACACTCGACCACCGACGCACCTGACGGGACGACGGCCGACGCCCCTCCACGCTCGACCCCCGACGTCCCACCTCGCTCGACCCCCGACACCACCGACGTCCCACCTCGCTCGACCCCCGACACCGCCGACGTCCCACCTCGCTCGACCCCCGATTCCGCCGACGTCCCACCTCGCTCGACCCCCGATTCCGCCGACGTCCCTCCACGCTCGACCCCCGACGCCACCGACGTCCCTCCTCGCTGGTTGAGCCGGTCCGAGGCGCTAGCCGAGGACCGTGTCGAAACCGCCGCGGGCACCGACGCAACCACCACGATCCAAGCCGGCGCCCCCTACCGCACCCGCCTCTTCACGGTCGCCGGGACCGGCGCCGGAACCGCCGGTCGTCGCAGTCGAGCACGGACGTCGTCGGGCCGCCGGGTGGGCGCCGACCCCGCCGCCACCACAGGCGCACCGCACCTGGTCGAGACCATTCGCAGCGCGATCCCCCACCAGCACCGCCGCGGTCGGACCGCGGGTCGACTCCTCATCGAACCCGCCGATCTGCGTCGCGCCGAATACGAGGGCCGGGAGTCGAACCTGGTGCTGTTCTGCGTCGACGCGTCCGGTTCGATGGCCGCCCGGCGGCGGATGGCACAGGTCAAGACCGCCGTCCTGAGCCTGCTGCTGGACGCCTACCAGCGTCGCGACAAGGTCGGCCTGGTGACCTTCCGCGGCAGTGCCGCCGATCTCGCGCTGCCGCCGACCAGTTCGGTCGACGTCGCCGCCGCCCGGCTCGCCGAGTTGCCCGCCGGCGGTCGGACGCCGCTGGCCGAGGGACTGGTGAAGGCCGCCGAGGTGATCGCGGTGGAGCGGATCCGGGATGCGCGGCGTCGACCACTCTTGGTGATCGTCACCGATGGTCGTGCGACGGCCGGCGCCGACGCCGTGGCCCGCTCGCGCGAAGCCGCCGGGCACCTCGCCGGACTCGGTGTCGCCGCTGTTGTGATCGACTGCGAGTCCGGGCCCCTGCGGCTCGGCCTCGCCGCCGAACTCGCCCGCCATCTGGGCGCCGAGTATCTGGAGGTCGGCGATGTGAGTGCCGGCGACCTCGTCGAAGCCACCCGCAACGCCACACTCGGCAGAGGAGCAGCCTGATGCCCAAGGGACAGCCACTGGAGATTCCCGACGACGGTCTCACCACCCGGCAGCGTCGCAATCGACCGCTGATCATGGTGCACACCGGTCCCGGCAAGGGGAAGTCGACCGCCGCCTTCGGGCTCGCCCTCCGCGGTTGGAACTCCGGTTTCGACATCGGCGTCTTCCAGTTCGTGAAGTCGGCCAAGTGGCGCATCGGCGAGCAGACGGTGCTCGAACGGCTCGGCGAGCTGCACCGCGAGACCGGCGAGGGCGGCCCCGTCGCCTGGCACAAGATGGGCTCGGGATGGTCGTGGAGTCGCAAGGACGGCACCGAGGACGATCACGCCGCCGCAGCCGCCGAGGGATGGTCGGAGATCAAACGTCGCCTGGCCGCGCAGGAGCACGACCTCTACGTCCTCGACGAGTTCACCTACCCGATGAAGTGGGGTTGGGTCGACGTCGACGACGTCGTCGAGACTCTCCAGAACCGCCCCGGCCGTCAGCACGTGATCATCACTGGCCGCGACGCCGATCCGCGCCTCCTCGAAGCCGCCGATCTAGTGACCGAGATGACGAAGATCAAGCACCCGATGGACGCCGGCCAGAAGGGCCAACGAGGCATCGAGTGGTGACCGCGGGTTCCCCCTACGATGGTCGAGTACCCGCAGCGAGCGAAGCGAGCCCGGATTGTATCGAGACCCGCAGCCACACAACCGGTCTCGATACACCGATGCGGGCTCCGCTCGCAGCGGCACTCGACCACCAAGGGAGCTTGCTCCGCTCGCAGCGGCACGACCAGCCTCGGGAACACCCCCGACAACGAACACCCCTCCCTACGCTGGTCGAGTAACCCGCAGCGAGCGAAGCGAGCCCGGATTGTATCGAGACCCCCAACCACACAACCGGTCTCGATACACCGATGCGGACTCCGCACGCAGCGGCACTCGACCACCAAAGGGGAACGCCCCCGACAACAAACACCCCTCCCTCACCCCAGAACGGAGCACCCATGACCCCGCTGCCGCGAATCATCATCGCCGCACCCGGCACGGGGCAGGGCAAGACGACCGTCGCGACCGGGCTGATGGCGGCCCTGCGTCGAGCGGGCCACGAGGTCAGCGGTCACAAGGTCGGGCCGGACTACATCGACCCCGGCTACCATTCCCTGGCCTCCGGTCGACCGGGCCGCAACCTCGACCCCCACCTGGTGGGCGACCACCAGATCGTCCCCCTCCTCCAGCACGGCGCCCGCGGAGCGGACATCGCAGTGATCGAGGGCGTGATGGGCCTGTTCGACGGCCGGATCGGGACGCAGGGCTACGCGTCCACCGCGCACGTCGCAACGCTCACGCGAACCCCGGTGATCCTGGTGGTCGACGTCGCGCGAGCCTCTCGCTCGATAGGCGCGATCGTCCACGGCATGGCCACCTGGGATCCCCGGATCGGTGTCGCGGGCGTCATCCTCAATCGCGCCGGATCCGCACGTCAGATCGACGAGATCCGCGACGCCGTCGGCCTGCCCGTCCTGGGGGTGATTCCGCGCGACCCCGACCTGGTGACCCCGTCTCGCCATCTCGGGCTGGTGACGGCCGCCGAGCGCGACGAGTCCGCCGCCGTCGTCGACCGCCTCGCCGACGTGGTGCCGCAGCATGTGGACCTCGACGCCGTCCTCGACATCGCCCGCAGCGCAGCGGAGTTGGACGGCGCACCGTGGGATCCCGCCGTCGCGCTGGGCGAGGCCCACGTCGCCACGCCGGAGCACCGCCCCGTCGTCGCGATCGCGGCCGGCCGCGCCTTCACCTTCCGCTACGCCGAAACCGTCGAACTGCTGCGTGCCGCGGGCTGTGAACCCGTCGAGTTCGACCCCGCCAACGACACCGCGCTCCCCGACGCCGCGGCGGGACTGTACTTAGGCGGCGGCTTTCCGGAAGAGCACGCGGTCGCGCTCGCGGACAATGCTGCCCTGCGCGCGGAGATCTGCGACGCGGTGACCGACGGTCTACCGACCGTCGCCGAATGCGCGGGACTCTTGTATCTCTGCCGGACGCTCGACGACCGCCCGATGGCCGGCGTGCTCGACGCCGACGCCCGGATGTCCGACCGCCTCACCCTGCGCTACCCGGAAGCCATCGCCACCGAGAACACCCTGCTCACCAGTGCCGGCGAACGCGTCACCGGTCACGAGTTCCACCGGACGGTGGTCGTTCCCGGCACCGGCCGTTCCCCGGCGTGGTTCATCGACCGAGAGCCGGTCGGCTTCGCCGACGCCACGCTCCACGCCTCGTATCTGCACACGCATTGGGCCGGGTACCCGCAGCTCGCGGCCCGCTTCGCGGCAGCGGTGCGCGGGTAGGCGGGCACCGGCAGCTGAAGCTGTTGGGGCCCAGCCTGACTCGGTCTCGATACACCCGATTGCTCGCTCCGCTCCCAGTCGGGCACTCGACCAACGTGGGGTGGCTCGCGACCAACCTGGGGGCGGGCACTCGACCAACGTGGGGGTCGCTCAGCACTCAGCCGATCTGGGAGAACACCCAAGCTGCGGCGGCGTCGACGGTCTCCACGCCCTCGGGCGAGGGCGGGCGGCGGACGACGACCACCGGAATGCCGTGCGCCGCGGCGGCTTCCATCTTGGGCCAGGTGTAGGCGCCGCCGGAGTCCTTCGTGACCAGCACGTCGGCGGCGTGATCGCGGATCACCGCGAGTTCGCCGTCGAGATCGTAGGGGCCGCGATCCAGCAGCAGCGTCCAGCATTCGGGCAGCGCCGCCTCCGGCGGGTCGACCACCCGCGCCAAGACGTCAGTCTCCGCCAGGGCTGGGATGAACCTGGCCAGTTCCTGTCGACCGATCGTCAGGAACGGCCGGGAGCCGAGACTCGCCGCCGTCGACGCCGCCTCCTCGTGGGTGTCGACCCAGTACCATGACGGCTGGCTCCGCGACTCCCACCCCGGACGCGCCAGCCGGAGCAGCGGCGTGCCCTCCGCGGCACACGCCGCGGCAGCATTCCGGCTGATTCCCGCCGCGAACGGATGGGTCGCGTCGACGACGGCGTCGTACTCGGCGAGTGCCCGCCGCAGCCCGTCGACGCCCCCGAAGCCACCGATCCGCACCTCGCCCACCGGCAGCCGCGGACGCTGGACGCGGCCGGCCAACGACGTGGTCACGGCCAGTCCCGCCGACACCAGCTCGGCGGCGAGTGCCCGGGCCTCGGCGGTGCCGCCGAGGATCAGCACGGTCATGTCGGTCCCGCGATCGCCAGCAGGGCGTCGACGTCCAGATGATCCTCGACGAGGTCGCCGAGCACGTCGAGTCGACGCTCGCGCGCGGCCGCGAACGACGCCGCCGACGACACTCCCAGCGCGTCGGTCAGATACCCGGAACGGATCGCGTCGTCCTCGAGCGAGCCATGAATCATGGTGCCGACGACACGCGACCGCCGCGCGGCGACCCATCCATCGCGCCCCGCGCCGTCCCCCGACACGGTCCCGTGGTGGATCTCGTACCCGGTGGTCCCGCTGCGTCGGACGGTCTTCTCCGCGCCGAAGACGGTGTCGACGTCGAGCAGGCCGAGTCCCTCGGCCGCCGCTCCGACCTCGCCTTCGACGCCTTCGGGATCGACGATCGTGCGCCCCAGCATCTGGCATCCGCCGCAGATGCCGAGCACCGGTCGGCCGGAACGAACGTGCTCGACGATCGCCCGATCGAAGCCGCGCTCGCGCAGCCACGCCAGGTCTGCCAGGGTCGCTCGGGTCCCCGGCAGCACCACCAGGTCGGCCTCGGCGATCCGTGCGGCGTCGGCGACGAACCGCACGTCGAGGTCCGGTTCCAGACCGAGAGCATCGACATCGGTCAGGTTGCTGATCCGCGGCAGGCGCACCACGGCGACGGTTCTCGCGCCGTCCGTCGTCGAGCGGCGACCGTCCAGGTCCAGGGAGTCCTCAGAATCGAGCCACAGGTCGGGGTGCCACGGCAGCACCCCGAACGTGGGTCGACCGGTCCGCCGCTCCAGCTCGTCGAGGCCGGGCTGCAGCAGGGTCACGTCGCCGCGGAACTTGTTGGCGACGAACCCGCGGATGAGCCGCCGGTCGTCGCTGTCAAGGAGCGCGAGGGTGCCGTAGCTGGCGGCGAACCAGCCGCCGCGGTCGATGTCGCCGACCACGATCGTCGGGATGTCGCCGTGCCGCGCGAGGCCCATGTTCACGTAGTCGCCCGCACGCAGGTTGATCTCGGCGGGACTGCCCGCACCCTCGGCGATCACCAGGTCGTACCGACCGCGGAGGTCGTCGAACGCGGCGAAGGCTGTCTGCGCCAGGTGCCGACGACCGTCGACGAAGTCGCGCGACGACACCGCCCCGTCGGGTCGGCCCATCCGGATCACGTGGCTGCGGCGGTCGCCGCCGGGTTTCAGCAGGACCGGGTTCATCGCGACTTCGGGTTCGGCGCGCGCGGCCAGCGCCTGGACCCACTGCGCGCGTCCGATCTCGCCGAACTCGCCGTCTCCAGGCGAGCCCAACGGCACGACCATCGAGTTGTTCGACATGTTCTGCGCCTTGTACGGCGCCACCCGGATCCCTCGCCGGACCAGTGCGCGGCACAGCCCAGTGGTGACCACCGACTTGCCCGCGTCGGACGTGGTGCCCGCGATCAGCAGCGCCGACATCTCAGGCACCTCGTCCCGGACGCTCGCGTCGCAGCAGGTAGACGTCCATCATCCAGCCCGCGGTCTCCCGCAGCCTTGTCCGCGCGGCGTCGATCTCGGTGCGCACCTCGCCGACCCGACCCGCGACCAGCCGCTCGTTGGCGGTCCCCAGGTTGCCGCCCCACCAGATCTGCCAGTCGTCGAGCTCGGGCGGCGCCACGTCGCGGTTCAGCATCACAACCAGGTTGTCGTGCCCGACGGCGACGGCCTCGCCGAGCGCCCGCCCGGTGGTGACGTGCAGCGGTCGGCCCACCTCGTGGAGCACCAGGCGGTGCCGAGCGGCCAACACCTGCAGCGACGAGATCCCCGGAATCACATCGACCTCCACCGGCAGCAGTTCGGCGATCTGGTCGACGATCCGAATGGTGGAGTCGTAGAACGCGGGGTCGCCCCACACCAGGAAACCCACGTCGCCCGCGCGGGAGGTCAGCGCGTCGACGTACTTCGCCACCCGAGCCCGGTGCCAGTCAGCCACCGCATCCCGGTACTGCTCGTCGGTCCCGGTGAATGCCGCACGTCGCTCCCGCGGCGCGTCGACGACACGCACGATCGTCGGCGACCCCTCGAGATAGCGCGCCAGCAGCCGCTCCCGGGCGGCGAACAGCGGATCGGGTCCCGCACCGGTCACCCCGGTCTTGTCGACGACGAGAAAGTAGTCGACCGACCGTATGGCCGCGACCGCCTCGACGGTCACCTGCTCCGGGTCGCCGGGGCCGACGCCGATGATCCGGAGGCGACGTGGCTCAGGCATCCGCGCCATCCTCCAGATCGCCCTCCACGTCGAGATACACCTGCTGCATCCGTGCCAGGGTGTCGGCGTCCGGCGCCTCCCACAGGCCGCGCGACGCCGCCTCGTGCAGACGCTCGACGATCCCGCGGAGCGCCCACGGGTTCGACTTCTTGAGGAACGCCTGGTTGGTCTCGTCGAGGACGTACTCGCGGGCCAGCGACTCGTACATCCAGTCGTGCACCACGCCCGCGGTGGCGTCGAACCCGAAGAGATAGTCGACGGTGGCCGCGAGCTCGAACGCGCCCTTGTAGCCGTGGCGCTGCATCGCGGTGATCCACCGCGGGTTCACCACGCGGGCGCGGAAGACGCGGTTGGTCTCCTCCTGCAGGGTGCGGGTGCGGACGGCGTCCGGCGAGGTGGAGTCGCCGACGTACGCTTTCGGGTCGCCGCCGGTCAGCGCGCGGACCGTGGCGATCATGCCACCGTGGTACTGGAAGTAATCGTCGCTGTCGGCGATGTCGTGCTCGCGGGTGTCGATGTTCTTGGCCGCCACCCGGATGCGTCGATAGTTGGCGCGCATGTCGTCCGCCGCCGGGACGCCGTCCAGGTCGCGGCCGTAGGCGAAGCCGCCCCACGCGGTGTAGACCTCGGCGAGGTCGTGATCGTCGCGCCACGAACCGGCTTCGACAGCCTGCAGGATGCCCGCGCCGTACGATCCCGGCTTGGAACCGAAGATGCGGGTGGTGGCGCGCCGCCGGTCGCCGTGCTCGGCGACGTCGGCCAGCGCGTGCTTGCGAACGAAGTTCACCTCGGCGGGCTCGTCGAGGTCGGCGACCATCCGGACGGCGTCGTCGAGCATCGCGACCACGTGCGGGAAGGCGTCGCGGAAGAACCCGGAGATGCGGACGGTGACATCGATGCGCGGGCGGCCCAGTTCGGCCATCGGCACCACCGTCAGTTCGCGGACGCGACGCGACGCCTCGTCCCATTCCGGTCGGACGCCCAGCAGCGCCAGAACCTCGGCGATGTCGTCGCCCGCCGTGCGCATGGCCGAGGTGCCCCACACCGACAGGCCCACCGAGTCGGGATACTCGCCCTCCTCCTCGAGGTAGCGCGCCAGCAGCGAGTCGGCCATCGCCTGCCCGGTCTCCCACGCCAGCCGCGACGGCACCGCCCGCGGGTCGACGGTGTAGAAGTTGCGGCCGGTCGGCAGCACGTTGACCAGTCCGCGCAGCGGCGAGCCGGACGGGCCGGAGCGGACGAACCCGCCCGACAGCGCCCCCATCAGCGCGTCGAGTTCGTCGACGGTGCTGTTCAGTCGCGGCACCACCTGGGTCGCGGCGAACTCCAGGACCGCCTGCACCTGCGGATCGTGGTGCAGGCGCGCGGCGTCGGCCGCCTCCCATCCGGCCTTATCCATCGCCTCGATCAGCTCGCGCGCCTGCGCTTCGAGGTGATCGAGTTGCGGCAGCGGCAGATCCGCGACGTCTCCGCCGGCCAGCGCGGTCCGCAGTCCGGGGACGGCGCCGTGCTGCCCGGCCCACATCTGCGAGGCACGGAGAATCGCCAGGACCAGGTTCACGCGCGCTTGCCCCTCGGGTGCCTGTCCGAGCACGTGCAGTCCGTCGCGGATCTGCGCATCCTTGATCTCGCAGAGCCAGCCGTCGACGTGCAGCAGGAAGTCGTCGAACGCCTCGTCGTCGGGCCGCTCGTCGAGCCCGAGGTCGCGGTGCATCTCGGCGGCGTGCATCAACTGCCAGATCTCGCCGCGGATGGCCGCGAGCTTGCCGGGATCCATCGCGCTGATGCGGTCGTACTCCTCCAGCAGGCCCTCCAGCCGAGCGATGTCGCCGTACGATTCGGCTCGCGCCATCGGCGGCACCAGATGGTCGACGATGGTGGCGTGCGCGCGACGCTTGGCCTGCGCGCCCTCACCGGGATCGTTCACCAGGAACGGGTAGATCAACGGCAGGTCGGCGATCGCCGCGTCGGTGGCGCACGCCGACGACAACGCCGCGTTCTTGCCCGGCAGCCATTCCATCGACCCGTGTTTACCAAGGTGGACGACGGCGTGCGCGGCGAATCCGTGCGCCACCCAGCGGTAGGCGGCCAGATAGTGATGGCTCGGCGCGAGGTCGGGGTCGTGGTAGATCGCCACCGGGTTCTCGCCGAAGCCGCGGGGCGGCTGGATCATCACGACGACGTTCCCTGCGCGCAGGGTGGCGAGGACGATCTCACCGGCGTCGTTGACGAAGAGGGTGCCGGGCGACGGTCCCCACGCCTGGACCATGCTCGCGCGGAGCTCGTCGGAGACGTCGGCGGTCCAGCGGTCGTACTGCGCCTTGGTGACCCGCACGTGCGCATCGCTGAGCTGGGCGTTGGTGAGCCACTCCTCGTCCTGGCCGCCCGCGGCGATGAGCGCGTGGATCAGGGCGTCGCCGGCCTCGGTGTCGTCGCCGGTGGCGTCCGCGCGGTCGAGGATCTCGACAACCTGATTGCGGTCACCGAGGTGATAGCCCTGCGCGCGCATCTCACGGAGCACGCGCACCGCGCTGACCGGGGTGTCGAGGCCCACGGCGTTGCCGATCCGCGCGTGCTTGGTGGGGTACGCGCTCAGCATCACGGCGATTCGCTTGTCGGCGTTCGGGGTGCGACGCAACCGCGCGTGGTTCACCGCGATCCCGGCGACGCGCGCCGCGCGCTCGGGGTCGGCGACGTACTGCGGGAGCCCGTCCCGGTCGATCTCCTTGAACGAGAACGGGACGGTGATGATCCGCCCGTCGAACTCCGGGATCGCCACCTGGCTGGCGTAGTCGATCGGGCTGACGCCGTCGTCGGACGCCTCCCACTCGGCGCGACTGCTGGTGAGGCACAGTCCCTGCAGCACCGGGATGTTCAGCGCGGCCATCCGCTCGACGTCCCACGCCTCGTCGTCCTGCCCTGCGCTCGCCGTCGCGGGCGTGCTGCCGCCGGCCGCGAGGACCGTGACGACCAGCGCGTCGAGGGTGCCGAGGGCGTCGTACAACTCGTCCGATGCGGTACGCAGCGACCCGGCGAAGATCGGCGCCGCCGCGGCCCCCGCGGCCTCGATCGCGTCGCACAGGCCGTGGACGAAGTCGGTGTTGCCGCTGGCGTGGTGGGCGCGGTAGTAGACGACGCCGACGCGCGCGCGGTCGCCTACGGGGCTGTTCGGCCGGTCCAGGAAGCCCCACGCCGGGATCGGCCGCGGCGGCTCGAAGCCCTCGCCGGTCAGCAGCACCGTGTCGCAGAGGAAGGCGTGCAGCTGGCGGAGGTTGGCCGGTCCGCCTTCGGCGAGGTAGCGGTGGGCGTCGGCAGCGACGCCGGTCGCGACGGTGGACGCCGACATCAGCTCGGCGTTGGGGGTCTGCTCGCCGCCGAGGACGACGACGGGTGTCCCCGCGGCGCGGACGGCGTTGAGCTCATCGGCGTACTCGTGCACGGAGCCGAGGAGCCGCAGCACGGTGAGTTCGGCGTCGGCCGCGGCGGCGCCGAGTTCTTCCGGGGTCAACCGGGAGGGGTTGGCCCACCGGTAGTCGGCGCCGCTGGCGCGCGCCGAGATCAGGTCGGTGTCCGACGTCGACAAAAGCGCAAGGCGCATGGTGAGTTCTCCAAAACCCTCGTGGAACCATTACGCCGTGGCCGGTCTCCTGGCTTCCGCGTCGACGAAGGGCGGTCGACCTTCCCAGACACGAATGCCCAGTGGTCCGTGCACGCCCGAGAGCACGCACGCGAGGACCGCCTTCTCAGCGGTTACAGTGGCGAGGGCCGCGCCGGCATCGAACCGGCTTCCCGAACACCACGGCAGAGTCAAACTAGCAGAATCACCGCAAGCGGCAGGTCACCGCTGCGGAGTCGGGCCCTGGGGCGGCGGGCCCTGCGGAGCCGGACCCTGCGGCCCCGGGGGCGGGAACCCCTGATGAGGCGGCGGCGGTCCGGCGGGGCGCTGACCGCCCGGTCCGCTGGGACCACGCTGTCCCGGAGCTGCCATCGGGCCCGGACGCTGCTGCGGTCCGGGTGGCATGGGCGGGCGGGGCATGGTGGGCTGACTAGCTGGCGGTCGTGCCTGCTGGGGCGCATTGCCGGGGGCGGGCTGCGGCGGAAGGTTGTGGACCCGAGTCCCGGCCTGCATCGCGCTCACGTTCAGCATCTCGGTCGACGCGTCGTCGGCGGGCGAGCTCGCCGTGTCCGGGATGGGCTTGATCTCGGTCGGTTCGCCACGGTCCTGGTGATCCGACCGCAGTGGCTTCACCAGTCCGGCCGCGCGCGTGGCCTTCTGGCGCGCCTCATCGATGTTCGACGCGGTCGCGACCGCCACACCGACGCGACGGCGGGCGTAACTCTCGGGCTTGCCGAACAGGCGCAGGTCGACGTCCGGGTCGGCGAGTGCCTCGGCGACTCCCCCGAAAGCGATGCCCTTGTCCTCGTGCTGGCCGTAGATCACCGCGGAGGCAGCCGGCCCCCGCGTCGCGGTCGTGACCGGCAGCCCCAGCACCGCACGTGCATGCAGCTCGAACTCCGACAGCCGCTGCGACACCAGGGTCACCAGACCGGTGTCGTGCGGGCGAGGGCTCACCTCGGAGAAGTAGACCTCGTCGCCCTTCACGAACAGTTCGACGCCGAAGACGCCGCGACCGCCGAGCTTTCCGTCGCCCATCGCGTTCACCACGCGCGCCGCGATCGACCGCGAGATGTCGTAAGCGGCCGGACTCATCGGCTGCGGCTGCCAGCTCTCGACATAGTCGCCGTCCACCTGTCGGTGGCCGATCGGATCGCAGAAGTAGGTGGCCAGCGCGCCGGTGTTCGGATCGACGGCGCGCACCGTCAGCAGGGTGATCTCGTAGTCGAAGTCGACGAAACCTTCGACGATCACCCGGTCGTTGTTGACGCGAGCACCGGTGCGCGCGAGCTCCCACGCGCCGTCGACATCCTCCGGGCCGCGGACCACCGACTGCCCCTTGCCCGACGACGACATCACCGGCTTCACCACGCACGGGTACCCGATGCTCCCGACCGCGGCGCGCATCTCCTCGAGCGACCCGGCGAACAGATAGGGCGAGGTCGGCACCCCGAGCTGCTCGTCGGCCAGCCGCCGGATGCGTTCGCGGTCGAGCGTGGCCGAGACCGCCTTGGCGCTCGGGATCACCTCGGCGATGCCTTCGGCTTCCACCGTCTCCAGTGCGTCGGTCGCGATGGCCTCGATCTCCGGGAGCACGTAATCCGGCTGGTGCTTGTCGATGACGGCGCGCACCTGCTGCGCGTCGGTCATGTCTATCACCTCGGCGTGGTGCGCCACCTGGTGCGCGGGGGCGTCGGCGTAGCGGTCGACGGCCACCACCTCGACACCGAGCCGCTGCAGCGCGATCGTCACCTCCTTGCCGAGTTCGCCTGACCCGAGGAGCAACACCTTCACTGCGGTCGGACTCAGCGGAGTCCCGATCACCTTTGCAACCATGCGGACGATTCTACGGGGATCACCTGTGTACCCCCGGACAACGCTCGCTCGGCCGAATGACGCCGTGAGGCACTGCTCCGTAGATCGTTACCCGCCGGCGGTCACGATGTACGGAGCAAGTGCACTGGGCCGCCCAGCGCTAACGCGGCGTGAAGATCGTCGTGCTCTCGCTGCGTCCACGCAGCACGACGGCACTGCGCTCCTGCCAGCGCGACGACTCCTCCAGCTCCGCGGCCGCCACGGCCCGCTCCGACGCGAAGGGCAGACGCGGCTCCTGCTTCGCCACCTCCGACAGCCGGGCACTCTCATTGACCGGGTCGCCGATGACGGTGTACTCGAATCGCTGGATGGCGCCGACGTTTCCGGCGACGACGTTGCCGTACCCGACCCCGATTCCCGCCTCCAACTCCGGGACCTCGGTCACCAGTCGATCAGCGATCTCGCGCGACGCGGCCAGGGCGGCCCCGGCCGGATCGTCGAGTTCCAGCGGCGCACCGAAGATGGCGAGCACGGCGTCGCCTTCGAACTTGTTGACCAGGCCGTCGTGGCCCTCGACTGCCTCGACGATCACCTGGAAGAAGCGATTGAGGACATCGACCACCTCGGTCGGTGTCCGCTGCGTCGCGAGCGTGGTGGAGCCGATCACGTCGACGAAGATCACCGCGACGGTCCGCTCGGCGCCGCCGAGCTCGGGGTCGTGGCGCAGCGCGGCGGCGGCGACGTCGCGGCCGACGTGACGTCCGAAGATGTCGCGCATCCGCTCCTGCTCACGCAGTCCGGCGACCATCGAGTTGAAGCCGAGTTGCAGTTCGCCGAGTTCGGACGCGTCGTACACCACGAGATCGACGTCGCGACTGACGTCACCGCCGCGCACCTTGCCCATCCCCGCCTGAACGTTGCGGATGGGCCCGGCGATGTCCCATGCGAACAGGAACATCGCCAGCAGTCCGACGCCGAAGGCCACCGCCACCAGCACCGTCACCGAAATGAACAGCCCGGTGATCGAGACCCGCTCGCCGATCCACGCGAACAGGACGAGCGCGAGGATGCCACTCAACGGCACACCGGTCCCGACCAGCCACGCATTCAGCGCCCGCGAGCGCACAGAACTGCCGCGCACGCGGTAGCCGGCCTGCATGATCTTCGCGTACACCGGGCGCAGCAGCACGTCGAGGAAGAGATTGACGATCGCGATCACGACCATGCCGCTCATCAGAACGATGAGCACCACCTTCGGAATCAACGTCACGTCCACCACGCCGTACCAGATGCCGAGCATCACCGCGGCGCCCGCCCACAGCAGACCCTGCAGGGCGGTGAGACGTCTCCGCGCCCACACCGTGCGCTTCACGTCCTGCCGCGTCGGGACCTGATCGCGCATCGCCCACTTCAGCGACCGCACCGTCATCACGGTGCCGATGATCACGCCGAAGACCAGCGCACCGGTGATGTACAGCGGAATGGCCAGAAAATTGACCCACACCAGGTCTCTCCGGAGAAACGACGGCTCCGGGATCCCCACCAGCGCGAGGGTGATCACGATGCCGATCCCGATCACCTGTGCGATCACGATCGTCGACGTCAGCAGCAGCTGAATCCGGATCCGCTGCCTGCGGACGTCCTCGTCGACGGGCCCCAACAGCATTGAGCCGTAGTCACGGCTCAAACCACGACTACGGCTCATTGCGTCCGGGTCTCCTTGCCAGAGGCGTCAGATCAGACGATCTCGTGTCGAACGATCGTCTGGTCGCGGCCGGGGCCGACGCCGATGCACGACATCCGCGCACCCGACAGTTCCTCGAGACGGTGGATGTAGTTCTGTGCGTTCTTCGGCAGTTCGTCGAATTCACGGCAGCCGGAGATGTCCTCCGACCAACCGGGCATGGTCTCGTAGATCGGCTTCGCGTGGTGGATGCCGGTCTGCGTCATCGGCCATTCCTCGACCCGCTCGCCGTCGACCTCGTAGGCCACGCAGATCGGGACCTCTTCCAGGCTCGACAGCACGTCGAGCTTGGTCAGGAAGTAGTCGGTGATGCCGTTGACGCGGGTCGCGTAGCGCGCGATCACGGCGTCGAACCAACCGCAGCGACGGGCACGACCGGTGGTCACGCCCACCTCGCCGCCGGTGTTGGCGAGGTACTCGCCCCACTCGTCGAAGAGCTCGGTGGGGAACGGGCCCTCACCGACCCGCGTGGTGTACGCCTTGAGGATGCCGAGCACGGTGGTGATCTTGGTGGGACCGATGCCCGCACCCACCGAAGCGCCGCCCGCCGTCGGGTTCGACGACGTCACGTACGGGTACGTGCCGTGGTCGACGTCCAGCAGGGTGCCCTGCGAGCCTTCCAGCAGGACCGTCTCGCCGCGCTCGAGCGCCTGGTTCAGCAGCAGCTGGGTGTCGGCGATGCGGTGCTTGAAGCCCTCGGCCAACTCGAGAGTCTCGTCGACCACCTGCTGCGGGTCGAGACCCTTGCGGTTGTAGATCTTGGTGAGGATCTGGTTCTTGACCTCGAGCGCCGCCTCCACCTTGTGGGTGAGGATCTTCTCGTCGAGCACGTCGGCGACGCGAACGCCCACGCGGGCGATCTTGTCCTGGTAGCACGGGCCGATGCCGCGACCGGTGGTGCCGATCTTGCTGTTGCCGAGGAATCGCTCGGTGACCTTGTCGATCGCCACGTGGTACGGCATCAGCAGATGCGCGTCGGCGGAGATCATCAGCGACGTGGTGTCGACGCCGCGATCCTCCAGCCCCTTGAGTTCGGTGAGCAGAACGCTCGGGTCGACGACGACGCCGTTGCCGATGACGTTGTTGACGCCGGGCGTCAAGATTCCGGAGGGAATCAGGTGCAGTGCGAACTGCTCGCCGTTCGGCAGGACGACCGTGTGTCCCGCATTGTTTCCGCCTTGGTAGCGAACCACCCACTGAAGCTTCCCGCCCAGTAGATCCGTCGCCTTGCCCTTGCCTTCGTCGCCCCACTGGGCGCCGATGAGCACAATCGCAGCCATATCAGGTGCTCCTCCTAACGTGCCTACCCTACTGGGTCACGGTCAGAATGTTGGCCCCCGCCTTGTATATCCTCGACAGCGTGTCCTCTCTGCTGATCACCGTCGGCCCCGACGACGACCGTCCGACCGCCCTCGCCCGTCGTGTCGCGGGCCTGCTGTCCGACGCGTCGGTGACGCGGTTGATCGTCGCTCCGGGGGCCGATGGCCCCATGACGCCCGACGCCTTCTTCGCACGCGTGGTCGCCGCCGTGATGAAGCTCGAGCGGCTCGATCTGGAGATCGCCTACGCGGCGCCGCACGCCACCGCCGCCACCAAGAACTTCGGGCTGCCGCACGGCGACGCGGCCACGCGTCTCGCCGAAACCGGTACGGCACAGACGATCCCGCTGATCCGCGACGACGCCGCGACCGTGCTCGTCGGACGCGCCCGGCATCTCGGCTCAGGTGGCGAGAAGCTGCACGGCGAATGCATCGCCGACTCCCAGGTCATCTTCGACGGCCACGCGCGCGGCGTCGAGATCGAACCGCTGACCGTGGAGCCCGGCGTCCGCGGCAGGCTCATTCGCCGCCTTCCCGGCGGCTGGAAGGTCGGACGCGCAGTCCAGACCGGCGGCACCAACATCACCGTCGAGCGCGAGGGCGAGCTGACCGACCGTGTGGTGAAACGCTCTACCTTCTACCGCCATCACATCGACTGGAACCTGGTGATCCCGTGACCACCCCGACCACCGCAGCACTCAAGTCGGTCCGTCCCGGCCCGGTGTTCCTCGGCCTGTGCGCAGCCTTCGCCGCGGGCGGATACCTGCTCTTCACCACCGGATCGGACCGCAGCGGGCTCGCCATCGTCGGCGCACTGCTGTTCGTGCTCAGCGGCTGGATCATCTCACTGGCCCTGCACGAGTTCGCGCACGCCTTCACCGCGTTCCGCTACGGCGACCGCTCGGTGGAGGTCCGCGGCTACCTGACCCTGGATCCGCGGAAGTACACGCACGCCGCCCTGTCGATCGCGCTGCCGCTGCTGATCGTCGCGATGGGCGGCATCGGCTTCCCCGGCGGCGCGGTCTACCTGAACACCGACGGATTCACCCCGGCTCAGCGCACCAAGGTCTCGCTCGCCGGGCCCGCCACCAACCTGGTCCTGGGCCTCGGCCTGCTGGTAGCGCTCTGGCTCACGGACCCGACCCGAAGCAATCTCAACCTCTGGGCCGCGACCGCCGCACTGGCCTTCCTGCAGCTGACCGCGACGCTGCTGAACATCATCCCGATACCGGGATTCGACGGCTACGGCGCCATCGAGCCCTACCTGTCGTTCCAGACACGACTGACCGCAGCCAAGATCGCGCCGTTCGGCTTCCTGGCGGTGTTCGTTCTGCTGTTCATTCCGGCCCTCAACCGGGCCTTCTTCTCGGTGGTCTACGCCGTGTTCGAATTGTTCGGCGTCGACCCGGGGTTCGTCAGCTACGGCATCGGTCTGTTCGCGTTCTGGCTGTAGTCTGAGCGCCGTCAGGCCGGCCGCGCGAAGTAGTCGTCGAGCGTCACCATCTGCAACCTGCGGCGTTGGATGATCTCGGCGAGCTCACCGAAGACACGGGTCACCGGTGCATGGTTGGCATGCCCGATGACGATCCGCTGGGCGCGCAGGTACTGCCGAGCCACCTGCAACAGGTACTTCTCGGTGATCTCGCCGGAGTCCGAGAGCGATCCGTACCAGAGAACCGGGACGGTGTAGCCCGCGTCGGCCGCCACCGCGTCGACTGCCGCGTTGTGGTTGCCGAACGGTGGTCGGAAGTACGGGGCCGCCTCGACCCCGAACTGGTTCCGGAGAAACTTCCCTGTCCGACCGAGCTCGTCCGCGACCGACTTCGCCGACAGCGTCGTCAGGTCGGGATGACTCCATGAGTGGTTGCTGAGCTGGATCTGGCCCGATTCCACCAGCGGCAGCAGTGCCTTGCGGTTGTCGCGCCAGCTGTCGTACTGGCCGGTGACGAAGAAGGTGAAGCGCGCTCCGGTCTCACGCGCAAAGTCCGCGTAGGCGCCGACCACCTCGGAACTCGCGCCGTCATCCACCGTGAGGGACAGGAACCGCCCCCGCCCCGGCAGGCGGTCGATCTGACCGGTCGGCGTCGGACGCTTGGTCGCGGGCAACGCCGACTGCAGGGGCAGGTTCGCCGTCGAGGGCGCCGCAGTCGCAGTCGGACCGTTGGTCGGCGCGGACGACGTGTTCGCCACCGCCTCCTCCGCCGACGATTTGCCACATGCCGTCAGCACCTCGACTGTGCCGAGTGCGAGCAATGTCATGAATGCGCGTCTGTCCACACAGGAAGGATAGGACGAATACGACCCCCGGACGGATTCCCCACGCCGCAACGAAGGAAGCGGGACACACTCTTGCAATACATGCGTAGTTACGCATATATTGAGGTTATGAGCACCACCAGCGATCACGGGCACAGCCACGGGCCCACCGCCGCCGACCTGGCGGCCGACGCATCACACCGTCGCATCTGGCCGATGGTCGTCTCCCTCGGCATCATCGGCGTCTTCTTCGTCGTCGAACTCGTCACCGGACTCCTGTTCGGCTCCCTCGCCCTGGTCGCCGACGCCGGCCACATGGCCACCGACCTGATCGCCTTGTCCATGGGCTTGGCCGCCCTGCTCCTGGCCCGTCACGGCAGCCTGTCCGACGGCCGCAGCTTCGGCTGGTATCGCGCCGAGGTCTTCACCGCGGTCGTGAACGCGATCCTGTTGCTCGGCATCGGCGCGTACGTGCTGTACGAGGCCTTCGAACGCCTCGGCAGCAACCCCGAGGTCCCCGGATTGCCGATGGTCGTGGTCGCCACGCTCGGCCTGGCCGCCAACGTGGTCGTGATGTACCTGCTGCGCGCCGACGCCGGAAATTCGCTGGCCGTGCGCGGGGCCTACCTCGAAGTCCTCGCCGACGCCGTCGGCAGCGTCGGCGTGCTGATCGCAGGCATCATCGCGATGACGACCAACTGGGGCTACGCCGACCTGATCGTCGCCGTCCTGATCGCCCTGTGGGTGGTCCCCCGCGCCGTCCGCCTCGCACTCGATGCGTTGCGGATCCTGAACCAGCAGGCCCCGGACACGATCGACGTCGCCGCCCTGCGCGCCGAGTTGGCAGCCCTCCCGGAGGTGCAGGACGTGCACGACCTCCACATCTGGTCGGTGACCAGCGGGATGGATGTCGCGACGGTCCACCTGCGCAGCGCGGGCGATCACTGCGCGGCCCTGACCGCCGCCCAGCAGGTGTTCGCCGAGCACGGGCTGTCGCACGCCACGATTCAGGTGGAGAACCCCGACGCCGACGGACAGTGCGAGCATCTCACCTGGTAGCCGAGGAGGCCCGCGCCGCGCCGAATCACTTGACGACGTGCAACTGCGCCACCGCGGACAGCCGTTTGAGGCCGGCCACCATCAACAGATCCACCAGCAGCGACCGCAGCTCCACCAGCAGCGCGGCCTCGGAAAGGTCTTCGACGTCGTCGGCCAGTGACGTCCGGGCCTTGCGGACCACCGACCGGAGCGCTCGCGCCGCATCGGCCTGATCGGGCGCCTCACCAGGCTCGGCGAGCATCATCTGCCGCAGCACCTCGAAGACGTCCCCGATGTCGTCGATCAGATCGACCATCGGCGGTTCCACGGCGACGCCCCGCTGAGTCAACGCCAGGGCCCGCCGGGTGACGACGCGGAAGTTCCGGACCGCGTTGTCGATGGGGTCGGCGGTCGCCGCGATTGTCCGCAGCCGCTCCCGAGACCCCCAATAGAGAGGCGAGAGGGTGCCCACCTCGCGCCCGGCGAGGACGTCGGCGTGCAGCGTGTCGATCGCCGACTGGGTGTCCCGTGCCTTCGTCAACACCCGATAGACGGCGTCCTCGTCCATCGCGCGCAATCCGTCGGCGAGCTGGTGGCTGAGGTCCCGGAAGGTGTCGAGGATGCCCGCCGCATCGCGTCGGGCCCGCCGGGCCGGATTGACCGGAACCAGCGCGCCCACCAACAGCCCGATCACTCCGCCGACGATCGCGTCCAACGCCCGCTCGTAGCCTTCGGCAGCGCCGGGCGGCAGCAGCGTCGCCACCAGCACGGCCGACGACGCCGCCTGCGTCGGCAGCATGGGCCCCTTGTCGGCGAAGACCGCCACCGCCATCGCGGCAGCCACCACCACGCTGATCTGCCACGCCCCGGAACCGATCCATGTGATCACCACGTCGCCGACGAGGATGCCGATCGACACCCCGAAGATCAGTTCCACGGATCGGCGCCAGCGTCGCGCCAACGACAGTCCCAGCGAGATCACCGCGGCGATCGGCGCGAAGAACGGCCGTTCGTGGTGCAGCAGATCGAACGCGACGAACCAGGCCAGTCCCGCCGCGATGGCGCACTGCGCGATCGGCACCAACGACAGCCAGAGGCGACGCACGCGCTTGCGCAGCATCGGATGCAGCCCCGCCACCGCCTTCGAGGCGATCTCCCGGCCGGTCGGGCGAGCCGGCGGCGAGCCCTCGGGCAGGTTCGCCGGTTCGGTCACAGACATCTCACGACTGACATCGCAGGGGCGTGATCGCTGAGGTCACGGGACAGCCGACCGGCGAGGTCAGTCCAGACCGAGTTCGGTGATCGCTCGCGGATCGCTGTCGTTCAGCAGATCGAGGCAGCGCAGGTACTCGTCTTCTTCGCCGACGGCCTGAGCAGCGCGAGCGAGGGCTCCGACACAGCGCAGGAAGCCGCGATTCTCCTCGTGGCTCCACGGCACCGGGCCGAAGCCCTTCCAGCCGTTGCGCCGCAGCTGATCGAGGCCGCGGTGATAGCCGGTGCGGGCGTAGGCGTACGCCGCGATCACCCGAGCGATGTCGGGCTCGGCTCCGTCGAGGGCTCCGTCGAGTGAGGCCTCGGCGAGATAGGCCCAGGCGATCGACGCTGACGGGTGGGCGGCGGCCACGTTGGCCGGGTCGATCCCGTTCAGCAGGTCCGACTCAGCCTCATCGTCGCCGGGAAGCAGGGTGGGCGGGGGTCCGAGCAGATCTCCAAATGACGTCACCACACCATTCAATCATCCGAGTCGGATGCTCCGAATAAGCTCGAATCAACCAGGTCCGATATCCTAGCGGTTGCGCACCCGCGTCACCGTCACCGACGAGCATTGGATTCTGGATAAATGTCTGATTCGGACAAGGACACTTCGGCTGCCATCGACAAGGTCGTCGGTGCCTTCCGCGCGCAGCGCGAGCAGGGCAGAAGCGATTCCTCCGAGTCGGCCGCAGCAGAATCGGCCGCAGAAGAAGTAGGCGCAGCAGAATCGGGCGCAGAAGCGTCCGCGACCGAGCCCACGCAAGAGCCGACGCCGGTGAAGAAGCTCGACGACGCCCCCGCCCCGCAGGGCGGCGGTGGTTCCGAAGCCCCGACCAAGGCCTTCAAGATCCCCGCCGAAGTCGCCGCAGCGGCAGCAGCCGCGCAGACGGGCCCCGATAGCGCCGCGGGCGACCTTCGCGAGGAGAACGTGGTCGGCGACCCGATTTCCGCGGAGCCCGTCGACGCCACAGCTGCCGCCGCAACCACTGACGACGCCAAGACCGCGATCATCGAGCAGTCGATCGACCTGCCGGCCGGCCAATCCGCCGAGGCAGACGACGCCGCTGCCACCCGGCAGATCTCGGCCGACGAGGTGGCCGCAGCCGCCGCGGCAGCCAAGACCGAGTCGGTGAAGTTCGAGAAGTCCGAGGAGCCCGCCTCCGACGCACCGACCACTCAGATGAAAGTGCCCGCCGCCCCAGCAGCGGGTGCCGCCGCCGCAACGGCAGCAGCCGCAGCTCCCGTCGCTCCGAAGCCCGAGCCGCAGGTGGTCGCTCCGACACAGGGCACCGAGGAGAAGCGCAAGAGCGGCAAGCTCGTCGCGATCGTGCTGGCCGCCATCGTGGTGATCGCAGTGATCGCCATCGGCGCCTGGTACCTGTTGGTCGGCAGCTCCGACCAGAACAAGGTCGCCGACGCCGCCAAGGACTACCAGAGCGCGATGGCGTCCGGCGATCTCGACTCGCTCAAGAACATCACGTGCGGCGAGAAGCTCGAGTACTACTCGTCCGTGAAGCCCGAAGAGTTCGCCAAGGCCTACCAGGCTCAGCAGTCGCGCAACGAGATGCTGACCTTCGACGACGTCAAGGCTGTCGAGATCGACGGTGACGTCGCGCGCGTGGAGGTCGACATGTACTCCAGCAATGATCCCGCCAAGACCACCGCCGCCCAGATCACACTGCAGAACATCGACGGCACCTGGAAGGTCTGCACCCGCCCCTAGTAGCGGCGCACCAGCATCGCTATCGGCCGCGGAGTCTGCCGAGGACCACGACGTCCAGATCGCTTCCGGCCGGGCCGGAATGCTCGCCCAGTGCGACGAGCGCCATGCGCTGGGTGGTCGGCAGCTTGCCGAGCGCCTGGGACAAGGACACCGGGTCGGCTGCACGAACGCCCGAGATCACCGTGCTCACCACGTAGGTGACGGTTTCCTGCTTCGCCGAACGCACGATGATCTTGTCGCCGTTGTCGATTCGTGAGACGCCGCCGAAGGAGCTGCTCCCCGGTCCGTTCTCGGCGCGGTCGACGATCACCGCCAGGCCGTCTGAGCCGGGCTTCGGTCCGGCGGACCACCAGGCGGTCGCCGCTTCTGCACTCGGCAATCCGAACGACGCGACCGGGTATCCGAGCGTCGGCGAGAACGCCGACTGCGCGGGCGTGGCCTCCACCGGGGCGGTGACCCCGACGGTCGGCAGCGACACGCTGTTCGGGATCAACCCCTCGGTGCCGACGGCCAGAGCCTGACTGGGCGCGGTCGACAAGTCCAACGAGCCTACCTCGGTATGCCCCGGCCCACGCGGTCCGATCACCCACAGGGTGGCGGTCACCAATCCCGTCACCACGACCACCCCGCCGATCAACAACGCAGCGCGCCGTCTACCCACGATTCCGCCGCTCACGATCTCATCCGCCCCCACTGGTCTCTCCCCCATTGCGCCCGCCGGGATTCCCCCGTTCGGGTCAGTGAGGACCGTAACACCCACGACAACAGTCGCTTGCCTGCGACGGTCGGGCGACACAACGCAAGAGGCGCCCGGATCACTCCGGGCGCCTCTCGCGGTTCTGGTGGCGAACCGCTCGAATCAGTAGCGGGTCAGCGGCCGATCGACTTGCCCGACGACCCGAGGTCGTTGCAGGCCTCGACGACGCGCTCAGCCATCGAGGTCTCCGCCTTCTTCAGGTAGCTGCGGGGGTCGTAGACCTTCTTGTTGCCGACCTCGCCGTCGACCTTCAGGACACCGTCGTAGTTGCCGAACATGTGGCCGGCCACCGGGCGGGTGAAGGCGTACTGGGTGTCGGTGTCGACGTTCATCTTGATGACGCCGTAGCTGACAGCCTCTTCGATCTCGCTCTTGGCCGAGCCCGAGCCGCCGTGGAAGACGAAGTCGAAGGGCTGCGCGTCGGCGCCGAGGCCGAGCTTGGCGATCGCGGCGTCCTGGCCCTCCTTGAGGACCGACGGACGCAGCTTGACGCCGCCCGGCTTGTAGACGCCGTGCACGTTTCCGAAGGTCGCGGCCAGCAGGTAGCGGCCGTTCTCGCCGGTGCCCAGGGCGTCGATGGTCTTCTCGAAGTCCTCGACGGTGGTGTACAGCTTGTCGTTGATCTCGTTCTCGACGCCGTCCTCTTCGCCGCCGACGACGCCGATCTCCACCTCGAGGATGATGTTGGCCTCGACCGACTTGGCCAGCAACTCCTTGGCGATCTCCAGGTTCTCGTCGATCGGGACAGCGGAGCCGTCCCACATGTGCGACTGGAACAGCGGGTTCTGGCCCGCGGCGACGCGCTCGCGCGAGATCTCGAGGAGCGGGCGGACGAAGGTGTCGAGCTTGTCCTTCGGGCAGTGGTCGGTGTGCAGCGCGATGGTGACGTCGTACTTGTCAGCGATGACGTGTGCGAACTCGGCCAGCGCGACGGCGCCGGTCACCATGTCCTTGACGCCGAGTCCGGAACCGAACTCCGCGCCGCCGGTCGAGAACTGGATGATGCCGTCGCTGCCTGCGTCGGCGAAGCCCTTGATCGCGGCGTTGATGGTCTCCGACGAGGTGCAGTTGATCGCCGGGAAGGCGTAGCCCTCGTTCTTGGCCTTCGTCAGCATCTCGGCGTACTTCTCGGGGGTTGCGATCGGCATACTCACGTCCTAGAACCGGTGGATGTTTTCCACATCTTGTAACTTGTCCATCCCAGTATGACGGTTCCCCTCCGATGTCGGGCCAGTCCCCTCCGAACAGGCACGTTAAGGGTTCTCGAAGGTTCTCGCGGTATTGTCATGGTCTGTGATGGACACTCTGCTTGCCCAGGCCACGACGAATGTGGCACTCATGCCCGGCTTCATGGACCCCTTCAACTTGATCGGGTACTTCGGTGCCGCGGCCTTCTGGGGCCTGCTGCTGGTCGTTCTCATCGAGTCGGGCGTGCTGTTCCCGGTCCTGCCCGGCGACTCGCTGCTCTTCGTCGCGGGACTGATCGCCGCGGGATCAGCGGCCGGCAGTGAGAACGCCGACAAGGTGGCCGATTCTGGCCTCACCCTGATTCCGCTGCTGATCGGCGTTCCGATCGCCGCGATCATCGGCGGTCAGATCGGCTACTGGATCGGCCGCTACGCGGGCACGTCGATGTTCAAGCCCGACGCCCGCTTCCTGAAGCAGAAGTACCTCGACGAAGCCCACACGTTCTTCGAGAAGCACGGCCCCATCACCATCCTGTTGGCGCGCTTCGTGCCGATCGTCCGCACCCTGGCGCCGATCGTCGCGGGCGCCGCCAAGATGAAGTTCACCGTCTTCACCATCTACAACGTGGTCGGCGCCATCGTCTGGGGCGCGGGCATCACCCTCCTCGGTTACTGGCTGGGCCAGTTCGAGATCGTGCAGAAGTTGATCGAGCCGATCTTCATCCTCATCGTGCTGATCTCAGTGCTGCCGATGGTGATCGAGTGGTTGCGTCGTCGCAAGAGCAAGGACTCCGAGACCGCCGTCGAGCTCGACTGATCGACACGGAGGAATTACGGAGGCCTCGGACCGAGATCGGTCCGAGGCCTCCGTTCTCTTGACGGGGTCAGATGATCGACCCGACGTCGTTCGCCACGATGTCGTCCAGCGCTCGCTCGGCGACCGCCGCGATCGTCATCGACGGATTGCAGGCCGCCGACGTCCCCGGAATCAGCGCGCCGTCGATCACGTAGAGCCCGCGCTGCCCGCGGACCCGCCCGGACAGGTCGCAGACGCTGCCCATGGCCGCCCCGCCGAGCGGATGCCAGGTGGTGTTGAGGAAGCGGTTGGAGTCGGTTAGGACCGACCCCGGCCCGGCGATCTTGAGCGCGGTCGGGTGGATGTGACCCCACTGGATGCGGCGGTCACCGTCGGCCGGCCAGTGCAGGCGCGCGTCGCCCGACGCGGAGTCGTAGCGGAACTCGCCGCGCCCGCGACTCACCCCGTAACCGACCATCATCGTGCTGTGCGCCTCGGCCCCGAACGACGGGATCGACGCCTGAATCAGCGTGTGGGCGTTGTCCGGGGAGTCCCAGTTCAGACTCCCGAACACCACCGGTCCGCCCTGCTTGATGCCGAAGTCCAGCCCCGGATTCGACCACACGTAGATCCGGTCGGCGTTGGTTCCCCATCCGGCGCCGAGCCCGTCGGGAAGATCGGCGATCGCGCCCGACTCGCGCGCACGCAGCAGCAGCCGCGTGGTGTGGACGCTGCCGGCCGCCATCACCAGCGTCGGCGTGGTGAGCTTCTTTCGCGCGACGGGCGTGCCGTTGACGTCCGTCGCGGTGACATTCACGGTCCACTTGCCCGCGCGGTCGCGAGCGACGTCGTTCACCTCGTGGAGGGTGGCGACGGTCAGCAGCCCGGTGGCTCGCGCCTGCTTCAGGTAGGTGACGTCGACGCTGTGCTTACCGCCGTTGTTGACGCCGAGCGCACCCGAGCCGTCGGTGTACGACGGCCGCATCCGTCCCGCCAACTCGTCGAGCGCGTACTGCCAGTCGATCGGCATCGGGATCTTAGAGACCGGCAGGCCCGCGCGGCGCGCGTGCGCCGCGATGATTCGTGCGGCCCGGTACTGCGGGGTCCGAACCAGCGCGTCGGGCGCCGTCGCCAGACCCAACATCTGCGCGACCCGCGGGTAGTGGACACGGTGCATCCGTGCCCAATCGAGTTGCTCGGGCAGGTGCTCGTTGAACACGGCTTCGGCCGGTTCCAGACTCATCCCCTGGTACAGCAGGCTGCCACCGCCGAGGCAGGCGGCCGTCACCGCCGTCATGTTCTCGCCGGCCACCGCGTCCACCAGCCCCGCATAGGGCTCGGGTGAGAACGGCCGCCCGAACAGCTGCGGCGCACTCCGGTGCCACAGGGCTCGCTTGTCCGGTGCCGTGGGGTTCGGGAAGGTCTGCGCATTCGGCCCGGTCTTCCACTCCTTTCCGCGCTCGAGCAGCAGCACCGGAACGCCGGCCTGCGTAAGACGCAGCGCGGTGACACCACCGCCGAACCCGGACCCCACGACGATCACCCGGTGCTCGGACGCCTCCGAACGGACTCGCCCGGGCTTGGCGCCCGCTGAGCCCGCCACCGAAGCCCCGGCAACCGCACCGGCGGTGACCGCCGCGGCACCGGCCAGGAATCGGCGTCGATTGATGGCTGCCGACGGTGCGCGCATCCCAGACTCGGGACGCGACGGAACACTCTGCATGACTGACCTTTCACTGGCGCCCCCTCAAGGGAGCTAAGTATTACGACTTAAAATTTCGTGGCTAACCGGGACTTCGACACCCAGGCCGTTGGCCGTAGGGGACTATGGAACGGTGAGTTCCGACCGCAGCAGCAGAGCCGACGAGACCCGCGCGAACCTCCTCGCGGCGGCCGAGCGCCTCTTCGCCGAACGCGGCCTCGCCGCCGTCTCGAACAGGCAGATCAGCGAAGCGGCGGGCCAAGCCAACAACTATGCCGTCGGTTACCACTTCGGATCGCGCGCCGAACTGATCGGAGAACTACTTCGGCGGCACCAGGAGCCCATCGACGCGATCCGCGCGCGCATGGTCGCCGACATCGGCTATGTCTCACAGATCCGGGACTGGCTCCGCTGCCTGGTGCAACCCCAGCTCGAACACATCGGAACCAGCCCTGGTCCAACGCATTACGGCCGATTCTGGCAACAATTGGCGAACGATCCGACCACCGCGGAACTGGTGTACCGCGAAGCGGCCGAGTCGGCGCCACTCGCCGAGATCCTCGGCGGCCTCTATCGCTCGCTGCCCGCGCTGCCGGACGACGCGATTCGCGTGCGCAATCTGATGTCGAAGAACATCCTGATCTCGACCTTCGCCGACTTCGAACTCAACAGGAACGAACTCGGCGCCCTCGACAAGCGGTCGTGGTCGGACTTCTCCGAAGCGATGGTCGACGGACTCGTCGGCCTGTGGCTTGCACCCGTCACCACCGCGTGAGGTAGAGACTCACACCGCCACCACCCCCTTTCCTCGTCGAATGTCAGCGGCATCACGCTCGTCAATAATCAGTCAGCCGACTTAGTAATGGAAGCCTCAAACCGAGATGTGATGTATCGCACTTCCATGCGTGCACTTGATTCAGGCCATCACGCTCTGCCACTCTGATCCGTACGCCGAAGACCTTTGGTGGCGACGATGCGGTGTCACGCTCCCATCCGACTCACTTCTCAGGACGGTCTGCGTGTCCCACTCCGACTTGTTTCCACCCGCTTCGACGGCCGCTGCACAGCGTCCGACACGACGTCGCCTGCTCATCGCGGTCGTCTCGCTGTTGCCGTGCGCCTTGACGGCGTCGACGCTTCTGCCTGCACCGGCCTCGGCCGCACCCCGACACAGCACGCCACCGGCGGCCGTCATTCCCGCAGACTGCGGACCGGGATCGACGCCCGTCGTCGGACTGCAGGGTGATGTCCCGGCCGCCGACCGCGCCTCCGGGCGCAGCCGCCGCGGATACGCCTGCAACGTGTCGCTGGTGTCGTCGTACGCCGGGCACGGCGGCGGCATCGTCTCGACGTCGTTCGACGACTGCGGGTACATGGGCTCGGTGTTCCCCGGCTCGGCGGTGGCGCGCGACCCGGGCGTCGAGGTGATCGACGCCGCGAACCCGTCACGCCTGCGCAAGTCGGCGACTTTGTCCGCACCGGCGATGGCGGCGGGGACCTGGGAGACGCTCAAGGTCAACTCCGCACGAAAGCTCCTGGTGGCGGCCGGCGTGCCCTTCCTCTTCGGCGCCGGGCTGTTGTCGGTGTACGACGTGTCGGACTGCGCGCGCCCGCGATTGCTGAACAAGACGATCGGCACCGCCGAGGCCCCGCTGCCGATCACCGCACACGAGGGCGGTTTCTCCCCCGACGGCAAGACCTACTGGACCTCGGGAATGGGGCCCGGCCTGCTGAGCGCCGTCGACCTGACCGACCCGACGCGACCGCGGGTGGTCTGGCAGGGCCTCACCGGGCTCGAGGCGCACGGTTTCGGCATCGACCGCACCGGATCGACGCTCTACCTCTCGCACAACTTCGGCGGGATCAGCGTCTACGACATTCGGCAGGTGACCCAGCGCAAACCGAACCCGCGAGTTCCCCTTCTCAGCAAGCTGACCTGGGATGACGCCGGTTGGGCCACCCAGCACTCGGTACCGGTTCAGTACGGCGATCGCACCGTGCTCTTCACCCCGACCGAGGGCGGCAGCGGCGGGGTCAAGGTGATCGACGCGACCGACCCGCGAAAGCCGCGGCTGGTGAACACGCTCAAGCTCGCGATCAACCTCCCCGAGAATCAGGACCGACTCGTCGCCTCCGGCTCGGGTGGAGGCATCTTCGCCTACGAGTCCCACTACTGCGCGGCCGACCGTCCGGTGAACCCGACGGCCCTGGCATGCGGGTGGACCACGTCCGGCGTGCGGGTCTTCGACATCCGTGATCCGTTGCAGGTCAAGGAGATCGCGTACTACCTGCCGCCGGTTCGGCCCACCGACCCGCTCACCTCGTGGAACTCGCCGCTCGTGATGAGCGCCGTCATCGGCGTGCCGATCCTCAGCGCGCCGTCGATCCTCGACGGCCTCCGCCGCGGCCAGTTCGATCCCGTGCAGGCGCAGAGCCGCCGCAACGGGATCGTCCTCGCCGACCAGACCACCGACGCGTGCTTCTCGCCGCCCGAGTGGCGCGGAAATCGGCTCTACGTGAGCTGCTCCAACAGCGGATTCCAGGTGATCGAACTGAGCAACCGCGTGTATCGCGCCCCTGCCGACCAGCAGTCGACGGTGGGGTCGTGACCACTCGGAAAGCCGTTTCCGCCGCCCTCGCGGCGACGTTGGTCGGCGTGGTATTCGTGCTCGGCGTCGCCCTGCGCCCCGCGCTGGTCGACGACCCGCGGCCCGTCGCACCGTTGTCGTCGGTGGAGGTCGGGTATCTGCAGGACATGATCGCGCACCACCAGCAGGCGGTCAGCATGGCCCGGTTGATCGACCGAGCGCCGCTGGCGACCCCGGTCCGCGGCCTGGCCCGGCAGATCGTGCAGGCGCAGTCCGGCGAGATCGGCACCATGGTCGGCATCCTGCAGATGGCCGATCAGCCGATCACGTCCGACTCACCCATGTCGTGGATGCACCGCTACGGCGAAGCGGGCGACTCGATGCACGGCCACGGAGCCGACGCACCGATGCCCGGCATGGCGACAACCGACGAGGTCGCGTCGCTGGGTCTGCTGACCGGGGTCGCCGCGGAGAACGAGTTCCTCCGACTGATGCAGCGGCATCACTACGGCGGGATCGCGATGAGTCAGGATCTGTTGAGCTATCGGACGTCGTCGCAGCCGGTGGTCCGACTGGCGCGGTCGTCGCTGACGACACAGACGTCGGAGACGGGAGTGATCGGGGCGATGCTGCACTCGCGTGGCGTGCCGCAGAAGTGAACCCGTTCGACAGCGGCGCCGGCGCGGATCTCCGGCCGGGCGCGAAGACCCAGCTGCGGAGCCCGACGTACCGCATGATGCCGACAGCACCGCTGACGCCGATCACCGCGGCCGCCTGGGCGAGGCCGTCGACCGCCGGGAGCCACAGGTCGAGCAGTGCCAGCGACACCGTGCTCACCACCAATCCGAGCACGGCCAGTCCGCCGCCCTCCCACTGCGCGGACAACCAGTGCACGCGTTCGACCGCTCGAAAGGTAAGGCGCCGGTGGAGTTCGTTGGCGAGCGCGGTGCTGAGCACGACACCGACGGCGTTGGCCGAGAACGTCCCGTAGCTGCCGAACACCAGGAAAGCGAGGAGGTACACCACGTTGCTCGCCCCGCCGACGAGGACGAAACACACAAACTGTGCGCCGATCAGAGCGTCGGAGACGGAAACGTCGCGATCGTCAACGCCTTGCCTCCGCATGGGATTCCTCGTTCTCTCTACGGGCCGCCTTACAACACGATACGGTATCGTATCGAAACATGCGGAATCGGCTCCGGCCGTGCACCAACCGAAGGGGGAAAGCGGTGGCATCGCCTCCGAAGTCCGGACGTCCTCGCGATGCCGATCGCGAACGCCAACTGCTCGTCGCGACGCTCGACCTGCTCGCCGAGGTCGGCTACGACCGCCTCACCATCGAGGCGGTCGCCTCCCATTGCGGCGCGGGTAAGACGACCCTGTATCGCCGGTGGCCGGGAAAGACCGAACTGGTGGCGGACGCGGTGGCACTGTTCCACGCCGATGCGGCCGTCCCGGACACCGGCGACCTGCGCACCGATCTGCTCATGTCGGCCTCGACCTGGCATACCGCCGACACCAGGCGCGATGCCGTCGTGGCAGGTCTGCTCACCGCCATGGCCAGGGATCCCGAGTTGCGGGAGACCGTCCGAGCGGCCGTCGCCGATCCCGGAAACGCGGTCTTCGATCAGGTCGTCGCGCAAGCCAGGGCGCGGGGCGAAGTGACCGCCGAGGTCGACACCGAGGTGCTGGCCTGCGTGCTGCCCGCGATGGTCTTCCACCAGATCACCGTCCGGTCCGGTCCGGTGGACCGCACGTTGATGGAGACGATCGTCGACCAGGTGATCCGGCCCGCCCTCACTCGACCGGCGTAGTCGCACCGGTGAGCTGCGCGTTCACCACGCCTGATCGAGGTCGGCGTGCTGCGCCACCCAGGTGTGCATGACGATGCCCGCGGCGACGCCCGCGTTGATGCTGCGGGTGGAGCCGAACTGGGCGATGGAGACGGTGAGGTCGGCGCGGTCCTGCGTCTCGTCGCTGACCCCCGGACCCTCCTGACCGAACACCAGCAGGCAGCGGCGCGGGAGCCGGGTGCGCTCCAGCGCGACGGAACCCGGGGTGTTGTCGACAGCCACCACCGTCAGTCCTTCCTCGCGCGCCCACGCCATCAGGTCGTCGACCGTCGCGTGGTGGCGGAGGTGCTGGTAGCGGTCGGTCACCATCGCGCCGCGGCGGTTCCAGCGTCGGCGGCCGACGATGTGGACCTCGGCGGCCAGGAAGGCGTTGGCGGTCCGGACCACGGTCCCGATGTTGGCGTCGTGACCCCAGTTCTCGATGGCCACGTGGAAGTCGTGCCGACGCGTGTCGAGATCGGCGATGATCGCCTCGCGCGTCCAGTATCGATAGGCGTCGACGACGTTGCGGCGGTCGCCTTCGGCGAGCAGCAGGCGGTCGTAGCGGGGGTCGCCGGGCAGCGGCCCTTCACTCTCCTCGAGCCAGGGCCCGACACCGACGGCCGGCCCGACGCCCGTGACCCATTCGGTGGGTCCGGCGGCTTCGGCGTCGTCGCGAGAGTCGGGCGCAGAAGAATCAGGCGCAGAGGGGTCGGGCGCAGCAGGATCAGGCAAGGCCGAGGTCGGCCAAGTTCAGGAGCGAGCGGTACGGCACGCCGAGCGCGGTGATGACGTCGTCGGCACCCGTCGCGCGGTCGACGACGGTCGCGACACCCACGACCTCCGCTCCGACCTCGCGGGCGGCCTCGACTGCCTGCGACGGAGAGGCTCCGGTGGTCGACGTGTCTTCGACCACCAGCACGCGACGACCGACGATGTCCGGCCCCTCGATCCGACGCTGCATCCCGTGAGCCTTGGCGGCCTTGCGGACCACGAACGCGTCGATCGGACGACCGTCGGCGTGCATGATCGACGTCGCGACCGGGTCGGCGCCGAGCGTGAGGCCGCCGACGGAGACGTAGTCCCAGTCCGCGGTCAGCTGGCGCATCAGCTTGCCGATCAGGCGACTCGCCTCGGAGTGCAGCGTGGCGCGACGCAGGTCGACGTAGTAGTCGGCGACCTTGCCCGACGAAAGGGTCACGGTCCCGTGGACCACGGCGAGCTCGGTGACGAGTTCGGCCAGACGCGCGCGGTCGGCGGCGTCGAGTGCGGGGACGGCATCGGACGACATGGGTCACCAGTTCCTAGGAGGAGAGCGAGAGGAGAAGGGGGCGAGTTCTCAGCGTTCGCGGGGATCGCGCATCGACGGCAGGTCCGGCGGCGCAAAGCGTTCGCGCCCCTGCGGCTGGCCTGCCGGGCGTGGCGCGGGACGGCGGATCGGCTCGATGCGCGGCGGTCCCGGACGCTCGCTGGGGCGCGGGGTGGCGTCGAGCGGTGATTGCTTCCGCAGCGCCGGTGCGGCGACCGTCTCGGTGCTCTCGGCACGACGGCGGCGCTCCTTGTCGCGGAGCGACTCGGTCTTCTCGTCGGCGAGCTCGTCGTTGGTCGGGCCGTGCGGATCACGCGGGTCCGGAGCGTCCTGCGGGACCACGGCCGGGGGCAGCACTCGCAGCAGGTCCGCGAACCGGCGGACGGCGTCGAGCGCGACGTCGAGATCGTCGCCGTCGGTGGTCACCGGCATCGCGCCGAGCGCCCAGTTGCCCTCGTTCCACAGGATCTCGACGAACGCCGGGGTCTCGGTGGCGAGTGCGATCATCCGGCGGTCGCAGATGCGACGCGCGGCGTCCAGGTTGCTCGCGAACATCACGCGTGACCCCATCGCCCCGAGGAGATCGACGTCCTCCTCTGCGGGAGCCAGGACGTCCTCGTAGCGCAGGTCGACGGTCACGGACGACGCCGCGGGGCGGCGCACCGCGACGATCGTCGCCGTCTCCTCGAGGTCGAAGACGACTGCTTCCGCGCCCTCGTACAGGCCGTAGGCGACGTCGCGCACCTCGACGTGGTCCGGTGCATCCATCGCCGCACGACGGAAGACGGTGCGGAGCTTGCTGTCGGTCTCACGGAACTTGAAGGAATGCGTCTCGCCCCACACAGCGCGCTGGTGGTGCACCTGTTGCGACCGGTTCCGGTCCAGCCACAACAGAGCGCCCGCGCCTACCAGCGCGAGCACCGCAATCACGAAATACACAATGGCCATCACACATAGCCTACTATCGAGGCCTCTCTGTGCGCCCGACGACTCGAAGCTTTAGAAGGAGACCTGGCGATGAACACCCGCCCGCGCAAGCACATCGACGCGGTCGTCGCCTCCGTCGACGCAGCCCGAATCGAGGCGCTCACCTGTTCGCTGGTCGCCGCTCCGAGCGTGAATCCCGGTGGCACAGAAGAGGAAGCAGTCGCGGTGCTGGCGCAGGCCTGTCGCGATGCGGGCTTCGAGGTGGAGATCTCCGAAGCCGCCCCCGGACGACCGAACCTGATCGCGACCGTCAACGGCGATGCCACCGGGCCCGGTCTGATGTTCCTGGGTCACTCCGATGTGGTCCCGCCCGGCCCCGGTTGGACCGGCGACCCCTTCATTCCGCGACGCGACGGTGACCTGGTCATCGGCCGCGGCACCAGCGACATGAAGGGCGGCATCGCCGCCGCGGTCGAGGCGATGGTCGCGGTGGGTCGTGCCGTCGACCAGGGCGTCGCCGTCTCCGGCCCGATCCGGCTGGTCGTGACGGTCGACGAAGAAGAGCACGGCGTCGGCGTCCGCCACCTGATCAACAATCCCCCGCCCGGCGAGTACCTGGGCTGCATCGTCGCCGAGCCGACCCGCCTCGAGGTGGTGCGCGGGTGTCGCGGGGCGTCGTACTTCGACATCGACGTGGCCGGGCGCGCCGCCCATTCCGGCCGACCGAGCGACGGCGCGAGCGCCATCGAGGCCGCGGCCAAGGTGATCGCGCTGATCGACGACGACCAACGACGCATGGCCGCCGATCCCGATCCACTGCTCGGCTACGGGACGTGGAATGTCGGGACCATCGAAGGCGGCCAGGGCATCTCGGTGGTCGCACCGAACTGCCACATGGGCGTCGACCGCCGGCTGATGCCGGGTGAGGACGTCAACGAGATCGGTCTGCGCCTGGCGGGGCAGATCCGCGCCGCCGGCATCGACGGTGACGGCATCGAGGTAGTCGTGACCCCCACCATGTACCTGCCGGGGTTCGCGACCGCCGAGGGCCACCCGCTGGTGACCGAGACCGCTCAGGCGGTCCGCGATTCAGGCGCCGAGACCCGCGTCGGCGGCTGGTCGGCGGCCTGCGACGGCGGCTGGACCAGCAACGCCCTCGGCATCCCGACCATCGTGATGGGCCCCGGCGACATCAACGGCCAGGCCCACCAGCCCGACGAGTCCGTCGAACTGTCCGAACTGGTGACCGCCGCCCAGGCATATGTCCGAACGGCATTGGCTCTGCTGTCGTAGGCGGGAACGCCGCCGGACTCGCTCTCACGCCGATCTCGATACACGACACGCTCGCTCCGCTCCCGGGTCGCACTCGATCACCGTGGGAGAGTCCCGCTTCCAGCCACCCACCCCAGGCTGATCGAGTTCGCCGGTCCCGAGCGCAGCGAGGCACCAGCGAGTATCGAGATCACCGGGCCGCACGCGATCACCCTGGGAGAGTCCTGTTCCCAGCCGCACCCACCTCAAGCTGATCGAGTTCGCCGGTCCCGAGCGCAGCGAGGCACCAGCGAGTATCGAGATCACCAGCCGCCCTCACACCGATCTCGATACACGACACGCTCGCTCCGCTCCCGGGCCGCACTCGATCACCGTGGGAAACTCGCACCCCTACACGACGTCGCGGACGCGGATTCCGATCGTGCCGTCGGTGCCGCGGCGGAGGCGGGAGCCGAAGGTCGTGAAGCGGCCCACCAGGCCGTACTTGCGGTTGATCGCGTCAACCGCGACCGTCCGGTCGACCACCTCGCCCAGGCCCGCGACCTGCGGTCCGGTGGTCTTGGAACCGCTCGTGTTGCACGCTTGGACCAGCACCTGGTTGTTGCGGCGGAGCCGCTTGACCTTCCAGGAGTCGGTGACCGTCCACAGGAGCATGGTGTCGCCGTCGCGGGCGGCCCACAGGGGCGACGACACCGGGGTGCCGTCGCGCTTGTAGGTGGTCAGCATGACGTACTGGGCGTCGGCGATGTCAGCGACAGTTGCGGTCATGGGGCCGAGCGTACTGCAGCCGGGCATCCCGCTCACCGGACGAATCGATACCCCATGCCCGCCTCGGTCATCAGGTGTCGCGGGTGCGCCGGGTCGTCCTCGAGCTTGCGGCGCAGCGCGGCCAGGTAGACGCGCAGATAGTTGGTCTGAGTCACGTACGTCGGACCCCACACGGCCGTCAGGATCTCGCGCTGCCCCACCAGATTCGGCTCGGCGCGCACCAGCAGTTCCAGCACCGCCCACTCGGTCGGGGTCAGCCGCACCGGCCGACCGTCCCGCAGCACTCGTTTGCCGACGAGATCCACTTCGAGCGATCCCGCCGTGACGACCGGATTCTCCGGTGGCCCGGCGGACGCGCTGCCTCGACGAATCGCGGCTCGGAGCCGGGCCAGGAACTCCTCCATCCCGAAGGGCTTCGTGACGTAGTCGTCGGCGCCGGCGTCGAGCGCCTGCACCTTGTCGGCAGCGTCGGTGCGCGCCGACAACACGATCACCGGGACCGCCGTCCACCCCCGGAGACCGTCGAGCACGGTGAAGCCGTCCATGTCGGGGAGACCGAGGTCCAGGACGACGACGTCGGGCAGCCGGCGGCTCGCGGCTTCCAGCGCGGCGGCCCCGGTGGCCGCGGTGGTGACTTCGAATCCTCTGGCGCGCAGATTGATTCGCAGGGCGCGCAGCAGCTGCGGTTCGTCGTCGACCACCAGGACATGTCCGTGCTCGGACATCACTGCCTCCCCTCCGACTCCACCGCGGGCAACCGGATCGTCATCGTGGTCCCGCCGCCCGGCGTCTGTTCGGCCGCCAGCGTGCCACCGATCGCCGAGACGAACCCGCTCGCCACCGACAAGCCCAGGCCGACGCCCGACGCCTGCCGATGCTGATCACCGTACTGGTGGAACGGGACGAACACCCGCGACCGTTCGGCGGCCGGAATCCCCGGCCCGCGGTCGATCACCCGGATCCGGCATTGCGCGACGCCGGTCTCGTCGGCCGGGATCAGATCGGTCCGCACTTCGACCGGTCCGCCGCCGTGGCGCACGGCGTTGTCGATCAGATTGGCCAGCGCACGCTCCAGCAGGCCTGCGTCGGTGAGAGCCCAGTCGCACGCCAGGTGGACCTCGATCTCCGGCCGACCGTCCGGGCGCGGCCCTGCGGCGGCGCCGGCCCGATGGAGCACCTCGGCCAGGTAGGTGCGCGTGAGGTTCGGCCGTACCACCCCGGCGGCGAGGCGCGACGAATCCAGCAGGTTCCCCACCAGCGACGACAGCTGGTCCACCGACTCCTCGATGGTGGCGAGCAGTTCGGCGGTGTCTTCGGCGTTGAAGGTCACCTCGGGACTGCGCAGGCTCGAGGCCGCGGCCTTGGCGGCGGCGAGCGGCGTGCGGAGGTCGTGGCTGACCGCAGCCAGCAGCGCCCGGCGCAACTCGTCGGTGCGGGCGAGTTCATCGGCTTCGGCGGCCTCGGCTTCGAGCCGGTCGCGCTCGACGGCGGCCGCCACCTGGCTCGCGACGGCGGCAAGCACGCGCTGATCGGCGGCCCCGACCTCGGGGCCGCGCAGCAGCAGTTCGTACTCGCCGCCCGCCGCCGGGCAGACCGTGTCCGCGGCCGCCGCCGACGCCGGCGGGTGGTCGCCCACCGACTGCACAACGGTCTCGAGCCGATCGTCGTGCCGGACCACCGCCACCGCACCCTGCTGGTAGGTCTCGCGGACCCGTTCCAGCAGGCCTCCCACACCTGCGCCGTCGAGGACCGCGCTGGAGAACAGCGCCAGGAGCTCCGCGTCGCGGCCGGCCCGCTGCGCTTCCCGGCGCCGAACAGTCGCCGAATCGACCAGCGCCGCAACGGCTACCGCGATGATCAGCATGACGACGATGGTGATCATGTTGTCGACTTCGGCGATCGTGAAGGTGAACCGCGGCGATGCGAAGAAGAAGTTCAGCAGCAGCCCCGCCATCACCGCGGACAGCGCGGCGGGCACCACGCCGCCGAGCATCGCGACCGCCAGCACCACCACGAAGAAGAGCGCGGTCTGACTGCCGAACCCGATCAGCGGACCGATCAGACTCAGCACCCCGGTCAACGCCAACGGTGCCAGCACCGCGATGATCCAGCTGCCCGGCCGGTGGAACCGCGTCTGTCGAATGTCGAGCTTGCGGCGGACGCCCGCACGCTCGTGGGT
>NZ_JAAYXO010000001.1 GCF_012515855.1 Gordonia sp. (in: high G+C Gram-positive bacteria) | reverse complement strand
GCTGGTCGATGATCTTCTGCCGCTCGAGCGCCGCGAGACGCCGCAGCTGCATGTCGAGGATGGCCTGAGCCTGGTCGTCGTCGATGTCCAGGAGGTCCTTGAGGCCCTGACGGGCCACCTCGACGGTCTCGGACCGGCGGATGAGGGCGATCACCTCGTCGAGCGCGTCGAGCGCCTTGACCAGGCCGCGCAGGATGTGGGCGCGCTTCTCGGCCTCGTCCAACAGGTACTGCGTGCGGCGGACGATCACTTCGATCTGGTGCGTGACGTACAGACGCACCAGTTGGTCGAGCGGGAGCGTGCGGGGCACGCCGTCAACGATCGACAGCATGTTGGCGCCGAACGACGTCTGCAGCTGCGAGTGCTTGTAGAGGTTGTTGAGCACGACCTTCGCCACGGCGTCACGCTTGAGCGTGATCACGATGCGCAGGCCGACGCGGTCCGAGGACTCGTCGTCGATCTTGGAGATGCCGGCGATCTTGCCGTCGCGCAGCTGCTCGGCGATCGACAGGATCATGTTGTCCGGGTTGACCTCATAGGGCAGCTCGGTGATCACGATGACCGTGCGGTTGCCCTCCTCCTCGATGGAGGTCTTGCCGCGCATGCGGATCGAGCCGCGTCCGGTGCGGTAGGCGTCCTTGATGCCCTGGTCGCCCACGATGAAGCCGGCCGTCGGGAAGTCCGGTCCCTTGATGCGCTCCATGCACGCCTCGAGGGCCTCCTCCTCGGTGGCCTCGGGGTTGTCGAGCATCCAGTAGACGGCCTCGGCGACCTCGCGCAGGTTGTGCGGCGGCATCTTGGTGGCCATACCCACGGCGATGCCGCTGGAGCCGTTGATGAGGAGATTCGGCACGCGCGACGGCAGGACCACGGGTTCCTGCGTCTTGCCGTCGTAGTTCGGCTGGAAGTCGACCGTGTTCTTGTCGATGTCCCGGACCATCTCCATGGCCAGCGGGGTCATCTTGCACTCGGTGTAACGCATGGCGGCCGCGCCGTCGTTGCCGCGGGAGCCGAAGTTCCCCTGGCCGTCGACCATCGGGTACCGCATCGCCCACGGCTGTGCCAGGCGGACGAGCGTGTCGTAGATCGCCGAGTCGCCATGCGGGTGGAAGTTACCCATGGTGTCGGCGACGGGCTTGGCCGACTTCACGTAGCTGCGGTCGGGGCGGTAGCCGTTGTCCCACATCGCGTAGAGGATGCGGCGGTGCACGGGCTTGAGTCCGTCCCGCACGTCCGGCAACGCTCGCCCGACGATGACGCTCATCGAGTAGTCGATGTAGCTCTTCTGCATCTCGGCCTGGATGTCGACCGGTTCGATCCGGTCGTGTCCCCCGGCCTCGGGCGGCAACGTCGTGTCCGTCATGGGCTCCTCTTCGTCTCGCGCTCGGCCGACGCCAGCAGGCGCCAATCCGACCGGTCCAGTCTATAGGTCCTGCGGAAACGATCGGTGCTCGCACGCGGCCTGTCCTCTATATCCTCGCCACGATTCGCCGCCCAACCGCGATCCACTGCCCTGCTTCGCCGCGCCCCACCGTCCAACCGCGCCGCGCCCCACCCCCACGTCCCACCGCCGGGCGCCCGGCGTGACCGTCACCGCCCGATCGGGACCGACGGTCGACGACGACGACAACGGCTCAACCCCGCGGGTTCGCAATCAAGGGTTGACAGTCTCGGCATATCGATTATCGTGATTATCGTTCTTCGATAGCAACGACAATCGATAGGGGAACCCGATGTCCAGGAAGAACCGCACACCCTCCACCACCACCGACTGCCGCCCCGATGCCGACCGGCGCGGGGTCACCACCTGGGTATACATCTGCGCGACCGCCGTGGGTCTCTGGGTGCTCGCCCCGCTCATCACCAGGCTCATCTCGCTCGCCGTGGGCGACTCCGTGACGCTCACCCTGTCTCGGCCTGACGAGCTGTCCGGCCCCGCTGGCACAGAACTGCTGGGTCTGACCACGACGGTCCCGGTCGATCAGCTCGGCTCGGCGGCGACGACCGGCGTCGTCGTCGGCACCGTCCTCGAGCTCATCGCGGTGCTCGTCATGCTCGCAGCCGTGACCGTCGTGATGAGGTCGCTCCGACCGGGCCGTGAACTGGGCAACCGGACGAAGGTCGTCGCCATCATCGTGGTGCTCGTCGCCGGGATCATCGGCCTCATCGGGGCGAACGTTCTCACCGGCGCCGGCGTCTCCGCGTGCCTGGAGCTGTACACGAGCTGCTCAGCAGGACGGACCTGGAATGATCCGCTCACCACGGCCTTCCCGATCGCCGGCATCGCACTCGGACTCGTCTTTGCCCTGGTCCGGAGCGAGACGGTCGCCCGACACAACGCCGAGGGACTCGTCTGATGTCAGGAGCCGATCAGGATCTGGGCGATATCGCACGGGGCGACACCGGCCAAGCCGACTCCGATCTGGGCGACACCGGCCCGGACAACACCGAGCTGGGCGACACCGAGCTGGGCGACACCAAATTGGGCGACACCGAGCTCGTGGTCCGGTGCCATCTGGACCGCCTGCTCGACGAGCGGGGCCTCACACTCTCTGCGCTGGCCGAGAAGGTGGGCGTCACCGTGGTGAACCTGTCGGTGCTCAAGAACGACCGGGCCAAGGCCATCAGGTTCAGCACACTGGTCGCCCTGTGCCGCGAGCTCGACTGCCAGCCCGGCGACCTGCTCACCGTCGGCGAGCCGGCGTGACCGGGTCAGCTCACCTGTCACCCCCGAGTCCGCCCACCAAGGAATCCGCTACTCAAAAGCCACATCCGCTACCGGAATTGCGGTAGCGGATGTGGCTTTTGAGTAGCGGATTTGCGACAGAGCGACCGGTCAGACGTCGAGGAAGCGGACGTCGCGCGCGTTGCGGGTGATGAAGTTACGGCGGGCGTCGACATCCTCGCCCATGAGGATCGAGAACAGCTCGTCCGCGGCGGCCGCGTCGTCGAGGGTGACCTGGCGGAGCGTACGGACCGTCGGGTCCATGGTGGTCTCCCACAGCTCCTTCGGGTTCATCTCACCGAGACCCTTGTAGCGCTGGATACCGTCGTCGGTGTTGATCTTGCGCTTGTTCTCGAGACCGATCTTGAGCAGCTCGTCGCGCTCACGGTCCGAGTACGCGAACTCCGGCTCGCTGCGCTGCCACTTGAGCTTGTACAGCGGCGGCTGCGCCAGGAAGACGTGACCTTCCTCGACCAGCGGGCGCATGAAGCGGAACAGCAGCGTG
>NZ_JAAYXO010000068.1 GCF_012515855.1 Gordonia sp. (in: high G+C Gram-positive bacteria) | reverse complement strand
GTCGTCGCCGTCGGTTCGGCGGTGCAGGCTCGCGTCAACCTCGAGACCATGCACCCGGACGGGACGGCCATGCCGACCGCCGGAACCCTGACCGCCTTCACTCCGCCGTCGGGACCGGGTGTCCGCGTGGACACCTTCGGCGCCCTCGGTCTGGAGACGTCGCTGCGCTACGACTCGCTCCTGGCGAAGGTGATCGTCCGAGCACCGTCGTTGGCGTCGGCGCTGGCGAAGGCCGACCGGGCGCTCGGCGAGTTCGTGATCGAGGGGCCCGAGACCAACATCGACCTGCTGCGAGCGGTCCTGACCGACGCCGAGTTCGTCTCCGGTCCGGTCGACACGGGCTTCCTCGATCGCCGGTTGGCTGACTTGCTGCCCGAGACCGACTTGCTGCCCAACACTTCAGTACCGGTCCGGGCAACCCCGCCGAGTGCGTTGGCGGCCGGGGAGATGGCTGCGGTCGCGCAGATGACCTCCACCGTCGTCGATGTCGCCGAGCCCGGATCCACGGTGCCCGCCGGCGCTCCGCTCGCGATTCTCGAAGCGATGAAGATGCAACACGAAGTGCTCGCCGAGACCGCCGCGGTCGTGGTGCGTGTAGAGGCCGGTCGCGGTCGAACGGTGGCGGCCGGTGCCACCGTGGTGGTGTACCGACCGGTTGATTCGGACGGCGATCTCCTCGCGACGCAGGTGTTCGATCTCGACCGCTCGCGTGCCGATCTCGACGAGGTGAACGAGCGGCATCGGATCACCCGTGACGGGGCGCGTCCGGCGGCGGTCGCCAAGCGGCGGGCCATCGGCCGTCGGACAGCGCGAGAGAACATCGCCGACCTCGTCGACGACGGCAGCTTCGTGGAGTACGGAGCGTTGGTGATCGCGGCGCAGAAGGCCCGGCGCTCGATGGACGACCTCATCGCCAACACCCCCGCCGACGGTCTGGTGGGCGGCGTCGCGACGATCGGTGCGGACGACTTCGGCCGTGACCGGTCGGCGGCCGTGGTGATGTCGTACGACTACACGGTCCTCGCGGGGACGCAGGGCTGGCGCAATCACGCCAAGACCGATCGCCTGCTCGACATCGCTCGGCGACGCGACCTGCCGGTGGTCTTCTTCACCGAGGGCGGCGGTGGTCGTCCCGGAGACACCGACCTCGACATCGTCGCAGGCCTTGACGTCCCGACTTTCCGGGCGATGGGACAGATCCGCGATCGAGCGCCGTCGATCGCCGTGGTCTCCGGCCGTTGTTTTGCCGGGAATGCAGCGCTGGCAGGCGCGTGCGACCTCATCGTCGCGACCCCCGATGCCAACATCGGGATGGGTGGCCCGGCGATGATCTCCGGCGGCGGTCTCGGCGAGTTCGCCCCCGAGGAGATCGGACCGATCCAGACGCAGCGGCGCAACGGCGTGGTCGACGTCGTCGCCGATGACGAATCCCACGCCGTGGCGCTGGTCCGGCAGCTGCTCGGCTATTTCCAGGGTCCGGTCGACGACTGGGAGGCGCCCGACCCTCGAGTGTCGAGGCATGTGGTGCCCGAGAACCGATTGCGTGCGTACGACGTTCATGCCGCGATCGACGCGGTCGCGGACGTCGGTTCGGTGGTGGAACTGCGACCGGACTACGCCTCCGGGATGGTGACCGCCTTCATGCGAGTGGAGGGCCGACCGTTCGGGCTGGTGGCCAACAGCAGCCTGCACCTGGGCGGCGCCATCGACGCCGACGGCGCTGACAAGCTCGCCGAATTCCTGCAGCTGTGCCAGTTGCGGGGCCTCCCGATCGTGTCGTTCTGCGACACCCCCGGGTTCATGGTCGGGCCGGAATCCGAAGCGAACGCGACGGTGCGTCGGTTCTCGCGCCTGTTCTCGATCGGCGCGCGCCTCACGGTGCCCTTCGGTGCGGTGATCCTGCGCAAGGGTTACGGTCTCGGAGCCATGGCGATGACCGCGGGCAGTTTCCTGGCCCCGCAGTTCACCGTCGCCTGGCCCACCGGCGAGATCGGCGGCATGGGGCTCGAAGGTGCTGTCCGCCTCGGCTTCGCGAAGGAACTGGCCGCGGCGCCCGACGAGGAGTCGCGCGCCGAACTCTATGACGGGCTGGTGGCGCAGATGTACGAGCGCGGCCGAGGCCTGTCCGCGGCGACCACCGGAGAACTCGACGACGTGATCGATCCCGCCGACACGCGTGCGTGGATAGCGACCCTGTAGCAGCGCAGCGGGCATCGGCGAGCAGAAAGCGCCCCGGAAGATTCCGGGGCGCTTTCTGAACTCCTGATGCGTGGTGCTAGTCCAGGTAGTGCTGCTAGTCCAGGTAGTCCCGCAGCACCTGCGAGCGGCTCGGGTGGCGGAGCTTGCTCATGGTCTTCGACTCGATCTGCCGGATGCGCTCACGCGTGACGCCGTAGACCTGGCCGATCTCGTCGAGCGTGCGCGGCTGGCCGTCGGTGAGACCGAAGCGCAGGCGGACGACGCCGGCCTCGCGCTCCGACAGGGTGTCGAGCACGTCCTGCAGTTGATCCTGCAACAGCGTGAAGCTGACGGCGTCGACGGCGACGACGGCTTCGGAGTCCTCGATGAAGTCGCCGAGCTGGCTGTCGCCTTCGTCGCCGATGGTCTGGTCGAGGGAGATCGGCTCACGAGCGTACTGCTGGATCTCCAGCACCTTCTCCGGCGTGATGTCCATTTCCTTCGCGAGCTCTTCCGGGGTCGGCTCGCGGCCGAGGTCCTGGAGCAGCTCGCGCTGGATGCGACCCAGCTTGTTGATGACCTCGACCATGTGCACCGGGATGCGGATGGTGCGCGCTTGGTCGGCCATCGCGCGGGTGATCGCCTGACGGATCCACCAGGTGGCGTACGTCGAGAACTTGTAGCCCTTGGTGTAGTCGAACTTCTCGACCGCACGGATCAGACCGAGGTTGCCTTCCTGGATCAGGTCGAGGAAGGCCATGCCGCGACCGGTGTAGCGCTTGGCGAGCGAGACCACCAGGCGGAGGTTCGCTTCGAGTAGGTGGTTCTTGGCACGGTTGCCGTCACGGGAGATCCACGAGAGGTCGCGGCGCTGAGCCACCGACAGCTTCTCGCCGGACTCCATCACCCGGCGCAGGCGCTCGGTGGCGAACAGTCCGGCCTCGATGCGCTTGGCGAGTTCGACCTCTTCCTCAGCATTCAGCAGCGCGACCTTGCCGATCTGCTTGAGGTACGCGCGGACGGAGTCGGCCGATGCGGTCAGCTCGGCGTCCTTGCGTGCCTGACGCAGGGCCTCGGACTCGTCTTCGTCCCAGACGAAGTCGGGCTTGGCCTCGTCTTCCTTCTTCTTGGCGCGAGTACCTGCGCGCTTGGCGGGCTTGGTCGCCTTCGCGTCCTTCTCGTTGTCGTCATCCTCGACGATCAGATCGTCGTCGGCCAGATCGATCTGCGAATCGTCGACGTCGTCCAGACCCTCGCCCGGGGTCGGCTCTTCTTCGTCGCCGTCGACGGACGGGTCGGCTGCCTTCGTGCTCGCGCGCTTGGTCGCCGTCTTCTTCGCTGCGGTCTTCTTGGCCGCGGTCTTCTTGGCCGCCGTCTTCTTGGCCGCGGTCTTCTTCGCTGCAGCTTTCTTGGCCGGAGCCTTCTTCGCCGGGGCCTTCTTGGCGGGGGCCTTTTTAGCCGGGGCCTTCTTGGCTGCTACCGGCTCGTCTCCGGTGGCTTCAACTGCTGCGTCGGTGGACTTGGTGGTTGCCACTTACAACCTTTCGACAGAACTCACGGGCGACACGGCGATGGGCCTCCCGAAGGGGAGTTGGTGGCCGTGGGCGAAGGGGCTTGAGGGCTCGGTGCGGGACCGATGTGTTCCATTGTAACGACAAGGTTGCCGTGAGCACATGCGCCTACCGGTTTGTCGGCTCGCGAATCGGCGTCCGATCAGAACGAAAGGCCCTCGTCGACGGCGATGGCGGCACCGACGATGCCCGCGGAGTTGCGGAGCTGCGCCGCCACGACCGGCGTCTCGTTGGTCAACAACGGAATCCATTGGTCGCCCTTGCGGCTGATTCCGCCGCCGACGATGAACAGGCTGGGGGAGAAGATGGCCTCGTAGTGGCTCAGTACCGTGGAGACCTTCTTTGTCCACTTCCGCAGCGACCAGCCCTTGTCCTCGCGGACCTTCGCCGACGCCTGGTGCTCGGCTTCCTTGCCGTCGACCTCCAGGTGGCCGAACTCGGTGTTCGGCACCAGGGTGCCGTCGTAGATCAGCGCTGAACCGATGCCCGTGCCGAAGGTCAAGAGGATGACGGTGCCCTCGGAGTTCTGGGCGCCGGCACCGAAGCGCTGCTCGGCGATCCCGGCGGCGTCGGCGTCGTTCAGCACCGACACCCGTCGTCCGCCGAGTCGCTCACTGAACAGGGAGTTGAGGTCGGTGCCCTTCCACGATTCGTCGATGTTGGCTGCCGATCGCATGATGCCGTCGCGCACCACGCCCGGGACGGTGAGGCCCACCGGGCCCGTCCAGCCGAAATGGTCGACGATCTCGAGCGCGGTGTCGGCCACCGCCGTCGGCGTCGCCGGTTTGGGCGTAGCGATGCGGTGTCGGTCGCCGACGAAGGCGCCGGTGCGCAAGTCCACGATCGCGCCCTTGACGCCGGATCCGCCGATGTCGATGCCGAACCCGAGATGGGACGACGGACTGGTGGATCGGTCGGAGGCCAGCACGGTGATCTGGGCGTCGGACATCGGTGCGGTCCGCCTTTCTAGGCAGGTGGAAGCGTTGGCGGCGGATAGTTCCGGGGAACCACCCTAGACTCTAGGCGTGAGGTACCCAGGAGATTCTGTCGTGTCGGAAACTGCCGTGTCGGAGAACGCTGCGCTGGCGGCGATCGCCCGCACCGTCGCAGAGGAGGCCGCCGAGCACGTGCGCAGCCGCCGCACCGAGCTGTTCGCGCCGACCGGCACTCGCGCGGCCGACGCGTCCGTGTCGTCGAAGTCCACCCCCACCGATCCGGTGACGGTCGCCGACACCGAGACCGAGACGCTGATCCGCGACCTGCTCCGTCGGGAACGGCCGGGCGACGAGATCCTCGGGGAGGAGGCCGGCGGCTCGGTGGCGGTGCCGAACGGCGTGCGCTGGGTGGTTGACCCGATCGACGGCACGGTGAACTTCCTCTACGGCATTCCGGCCTACGCGGTCTCGGTGGCAGCCCAGATCGACGGGCACTCGGTCGCCGGCGCTGTCGTGGACGTGGCCCGCAGCGTCACCTACTGGGCTGCGAGCGGCCAGGGCGCCTGGGCGTCCGGATTGGCCCCCGACGTCGTTCGACTGACGTGCAATCCGATCGCCGATCCCGAACTGGCACTGGTGGCCACCGGGTTCGCCTACTCGCGAGAACGCCGCGTGCAGCAGGGGGCGCTGATGGCTCAACTGCTGCCGCACGTTCGTGACATTCGGCGAGTCGGGGCCGCGGCCCTCGACCTCTGCATGGTGGCCTCGGGCGCGGTCGACGCGCACATCGAGCACGGCCTGAGCCCGTGGGACTGGGCGGCAGGCGGCCTGATCGCGGCTGAGGCCGGCGCGCACGTGGTGCTGCCGCCCGCCGACTCCAGGTCCGGCGAAGGTCACGCGACCATCGCCGCCGCGCCCGGGATCGCCGAGGCCTTCCTTACGACGCTCACCGAGATCGGCGGCCTCGAGGCCATGCCGGACTGATCGACGGCAGCGAGGCGCGGGTGGCGAGCGGCTAGCGCTGAGGTGGTCCGTCAGCAGGCCTGGTTGTGCACGGCCTCGATCAGCGAGCGATCGATGGCGGTCTTGGGGTTCTTCGGATCCACCGAGCGCAAGGCCTCCAGGGCAGCCTGGGTGTCCTGGGTCG
>NZ_JAAYXO010000067.1 GCF_012515855.1 Gordonia sp. (in: high G+C Gram-positive bacteria) | reverse complement strand
CGATCGCGATGATCCCGCGCGTAACTGGCGAGCGCCCCCTGCGTTCCGACGACTCCCTTGGGCTCGCCGGTGGAACCGGAGGTGAAGATCAGGTACGCGGCGTCGGCAGGCTCCACTGCCGTCGGGATCGGCGAGACCTGTTCGCGCACCGTCCAATCGGTCAGCACGACGCGATCGCCGAACAGCTCGGGGTCCTCGGCATCGGCGAGCACGACGTGCGCGTTCGACTGCGCCAGGAGGTTCTCGACGCGCGCAGCGGGCATGGCGACGTCGATGGGAACGTAGGCGGCGCCGGCCAGCATCGCGCCCAGGGTTCCGGCCACCGACCGGCCCGAGCGACGCGGCGCCAGACCGATCACCGAGCCGCGGCGGACACCGGCGTCGCGCAGATCGGCGGCCCGGCTCAGCGCCCACTGATGAAGCTCGCGGTAGGTCCACGTGCCGTCGTCGGCCACCAGCGCCACAGCGTCGGGCGTGGCCTGCACCTGGTCGACGAACAAGCCGATGGCGGTGGTCCCGGAGGGCAGCGCCCGACCGCCCGCGGGTTCGGCCGCCCACGCCTTCTCGTGATCGAGGAGCACGTCGAGCGTGTCGACGGCCAGTTCGGCGGCGTCGGGCAGTTGGCCGAGCACACTGATCACCCGGTCGACGACGTGCGCGGGATCGATCGCGCCCAGCGCTTCGACCACGGCCTCCGTCATCACGACGAGCTCGCCCGCGGTTTCGTAGGCGACCACGGTGAGCGGGTAGTGCGCCAGCGACTCCATCGCCAGCGGCAGGAAGCGGGTGCCGTCGGCGGCGGTGACGGGCTCGGTGGCCGAACCGATCGGCGCGTTCTCGTAGACGAACAGGGTGTCGAACAGATTGGGCGATCCGGCGGCGCGGGCCACGTCGGCGAGCCCGAGGAAGCCCCGTTCGCGCATCTGGGCCGACGACCGCTGCAGGGCCGTGATGCCCTGCAGCACGGTGCTTTCGGCGCGCAGGTCGGCGCGGACCGGAACGGTGTTGATGAAGAGTCCGACCATCTCGCCCGCCCCGGGGAGGCTCTGCGGGCGGCCGGAGACGGTGGTCCCGAAGACCACGTCGTCGGTGTCGGCCAGGCGGCCGAGCACCACCGACCAGGCGTACTGAACCACGGCGGCAGGGGTGAGGCCGTTGCGGCGGGCCCAGCCGAGAATGCGGTCGGTCTCGGCGGCGTCGACGGTGCGACGGGTCCGGACAGGCTCGACGATCGGTGTGCCCGGCGTCCCGATCAGCAGCGGTGCGACACCGTCGAGGTAGCGGGCCCACTCCGCGAGTGCGGCGTCGTGGTCCTGCTGCGCGAGCCACGCGATGTAGTTGCGGTAGAGCCTCACCGGCGGCAGCCCGTCGGCGGTGCCGCCCGCGCTGTAGACGCCGAGCAGGTCGCGGAAGAACAGGGCGACGGCCCAGCCGTCCATCAGGATGTGGTGTGCGGTCAGCAGCATCCGGTAGCGGCCGTCGGGCAGTTCCGCGAGGACCACGCGCAGGGCGGGACCGCGGCGGAGGTCGAAGCGGCGGGTCCGCTCGGCTAGCGCGAGGTCGTCGAACTCCTCGAGTGCCACGGCCACCTGTCGCCACGGCACGGTGACGGCCGACGGCACCACCTGCACCGGGTGCGGAACACCCTGATCCCACAGCGAGACACGAAGATTCGGATGTCGCTGCAGCACCGCACCGACGCTTCGCTGCAGGAGGCCGGCGTCGAGCGGGCCGCTGATCTCGACGACGAACTGCATGCTGTAGACGTCGAGGCCGTCGCCCGCCATCTCCGACAGCGAGAAGAGTCCCGCCTGCAGCGGCGACAGCGCGAGGACGTCCTCAATAGCGGGCGCCGCTTGCTGCCCCGCGGGGGTCGTCTCGGTGGTCACTGGTTGGCCTCCCATGCGGATCCGAGTGCCGAGAGCATGTCGGCGGACAGTCCCGACGCCGACATCGGCGCCGTTTCGGCGACCGGGACCTCGGGCTGGTCGGGCACCTCGTCGCGGGCTGCGTCGACGGCTTCGGCGAGTTCGGCGATCGAGTAGTGGTCGAAGATCTGCTGGGGGTCCAACGCGATGCCCGACGCCGCGGCGCGCGCCGACCACTGGATGGAGATGATGCTGTCGCCGCCGACGGCGAAGAAGTTGTCGTCGCGTCCGATCCCCTCCACCCCGAGCAGTTCCTGCAGCATCGCCACCAGGGCGCGCTCGGTGGGTGTCTCGGCTCCGCCGCCCGCGGTGAACACCTCGGCGACCGGCGCGGCCGCGGGTGCGGCGGCATAGTTGTCGATCACCAGCGATCCCGGCGAGAGGGCGCGGAGGGTCTCGGCCAGCGCATCGGCCGCTCCCGGACCGTCGACGATCCAGGTCGCGACCGACGCGCAGTGCGTGAGGCCGGCGTGCGGGAGCCCGGCCAGGGTCGACGGTGCGGCCTGGATGCGTCGGGGCGAGCCGGCGGCGATCAGCTCGGCGAGCACCGTCGGATCGTCGCCGTGCGCGGACGCGTCGAGCATGTCGGGCAGGGGCGCCACCGCGAGTTCGTCGCGACGGCGCTGCGGATGCCGAGCGAGCTCGCCCAGCAGCTCGACGAACCGGTCGGCGATGCCGCGCGCGGTGTCGGCGTCGTACAGGTCGGCGCCGGCCACCAGTCGGGCATGCAGGCTGCCGTCGTCGCGGGTCACGACGATGAGGTTCAGGTCGAGGTACGAGGTGTCGACCTCCATCGGAAGCACCCGAACGCTGGTGCCGTCGGCGAGTTCCACCGGAGCCTCGCCCGCGGCGTCGCGGAAGTGGATCATGCTCTGGAACAGCGGGTTCCGCGCGCGGGTGCGGCGCGGATTGAGGGCCTCCACCAGCCGTTCGATCGGCACGTCCTGATGCGAGAAGGCGTCGAGAACGGCGTCGCGGGAACGATGGAGCGTCTCGGCGAGCGTGGGTCGACCGCTCAGATCGGTGCGCAGCACCACCATGTTGGCGAGCAGGCCGACGAGGTTCGCGGTACCCGGAACCGCGCGGCCGGCGGCGGGGGTGCCGACGGCGATGTCGTCGCCACCGCCGAGGCTCTGCAGGGTGGCCGCCCAGATGCCGGTGAGCGCCATGAAGTCGGTCACTCCGTTGGCGGCGAACACGGTCTTGAGCTCGGCGTAGCGGTCGGCGGCGAGCTCGACGTCGATCACGTGCCCGCGCTGCCCGAGGCCCTCGGGGCGAGGGCGGTCGGCGGCCACCAGGATCTCGTCGGGCAGACCGTCGAGCCGCTGCCGCCAGAAGTCGATCTGGTCGCGGCCGAAGCGTGCGGCGTCGCTGTCCGGATCGGTGTCGAGGCCGAAGATCCGATGCTGCCAGACGGCGACGTCGGCGTACTCGACGCCGTCGATGCGGGCGGGCAGTTCCGTTCCGCCGACGCGGGCGCGGTAGGCGGCGGCGAGGTCGTCGACGATCAGCGCGATGCTGCCGTGATCGACCACCATGTGGTGGATCACCAGCGCCAGGATGGTCGCGTCGACGCCGCGCACCAGATGTGCGCGCAGCAGCGACGGGTCGGTGAGCGGGAGGATGGCCGCGCTCGCGGCGGCGACGGCGTCGTCCACGGAATCGGTCGTGATCACCGGCAGCTGCATGTCGACATGATCGGCGATCACCTGGACAGGCAGTCCGTCGACCTCCTGGAACGACGTCCGCAGCGACGGATGTCTGGCCACGACGTCGCCGATCGCGGCCTGCAGCGCAGCGTGGTCGACGGGGCCGTCGACGCCGAGCTTCACGGTGATGTTGTCGCCGGCGCTCGCGCCGCTGAACCGGTGGTTGAACCACATGGCGAGCTGTGAGAACGAGAGCGGCGGTCGTGCGGGAGCCATGCCGGGCTCGAGGGGCGGTCGTGCGGGCTTCACGGTCGCCGGTGGTGCGGCCGGAGTCAATGCGTCGCCCAGTGCCACACCGCCGAAGTCGGTGCTCGCCCAATCCCCGTCGGCCCAATCCTCGTCTGCCCAGTCACCGCCGGTGTCTGCGGTGCCGTCGAGGTCGATGCCCAACTCGTCGCGCGCCTTGCCCACCAGCAGCGCCGCCAGCCCGGCGACGGTCGGGGCGTCGAAGGGCGCCCGGACGTCGACGTCGAGGCCGAACTCCGCGGTCAGCGCGGTGACCAGACGCGCGGCCAGGAGCGAATGCCCGCCGAGGTCGAAGAAGGAGTCCTCGGCGCCTATGGTGCGATCGGCGAAGAGCTCGGCGAACACCGCGGCCACCCGGATCTCGGTGGGTGTGCTGGGCGCGACGAACTCGGCGACCTCGGGTAGCGGAACCGGGAGGGCGGTGCGGTCGAGCTTGCCGTGCACGGTCAGCGGCACCTCGTCGATCACCACGACGGCATCCGGAACCATGTGCGCGGGAAGCAGTTCCGCAGCGCGCGTGCGAATCGCCTCGGGATCGACGACGCTTCCGTTCTCCGGGATCACGTAGCCGAGCAGGCGGTCGTCGCTGACGATCACCAGCGCCCGCTGCACGGTCGTGTGACCGGTGAGGACCGATTCGATCTCGCCGGGTTCGATGCGGAAGCCGCGGACCTTGATCTGGTCGTCGGACCGGCCGACGAAGCGGAGTTCGCCGTCGGCGCCGCGCCGCGCGAGGTCGCCGGTGCGGTAGAGCCGCTGCCCGGGCGTGAACGGATCGGCGACGAAGCGGGCGGCGGTCAGCGCGCTGCGGCGCAGGTAGCCGCGCGCCAATTGTCGCCCACCGAGGTAGAGCTCGCCGACCACGCCGTCGGGCACCGGCTGCAGTCCGGCGTCGAGCAGGTGCGCCGTGACGCCGGGATTCGGCGTGCCGATCGGGACCACCGCTCCGCCGCGCGGCCCGTCGACTCGGTGGTGGGTGGCTGCGACGACGGCTTCGGTGGGTCCGTAGTTGTTGCTGAGGTCGGCGGTGAAGGCAGTGGTGAAGGCGTCGGCCACCTCGCCGGGCAGCGCTTCGCCACCGACGGGCACGGTGCGCAGGGTGGTCCACTGCTTCACCTCGGGGATCAGCAGCAGGGTCGACAGCATGCTCGGCACCATGTGCATCACCGTCACCTGCTCGCGAACCAGCAGGTCGGCGAGGTACTTGATGTCGGTCAGTGCGCCGCGCTTGGGGACCACGAGGGTCGCGCCGACGGTCAGCGTCGCGAAGATCTCGAACATCGAGGCGTCGAAGCTCACCGAGGAGGTCTGGACCAGGCGGTCGTCGGGGCCCACCACGCTCGCCGCTCCGAACCCGCGCAGGTGCTCGGCGATCGCGCGGTGGTCGACGGCGACGCCCTTCGGTGTCCCGGTGGAACCGGAGGTGTAGATGATGTACGCCAGCGACGACGGCGTCGGCCCGGTGAGCTCCGCGGTCGCCGCCTCCGGTGCGTCGCGAAGCCGTGCGACGGCGTCGGCGTCGAGCACCAGCACCGGACGGGCGTCGTCGAGCAGGAAGGCCGCGCGGTCGGCGGGGTACTCCGGATCCACCGGCAGGTAGGCGGCACCGGCCTTCATCACGGCGAGGGCTGCGACGACGAAGTCCTCGCCGGCCGACATCCGCAGTGCTACCACGGCGTCCGACTGTCCGAGTGTCGCACCGGCCTCCGACGCGATCTGCCGGGCCAGGCCGGTGGACGCGGCATCGAGTTCGGCATAGGTGAGCGAGCGGTGGTCGGAGACCACGGCCGGGTGGTCGGGCCGCGTGGCGACCGCAGCAGCGAACATCCCCACCAGGGTGTCCGGACGATCGGGCACCGCGGGACCGGCTGCGGCGGCGACCGCAGCGGCGCGGGCCGCGGCGTCGAGCAGTCGGTCGTCGCGGATCGGCCGGTCGGGGTGGGTGAGGGCGTCGGCGAGGAAGGTCGCATACGCGGCGAGCAGCGTTTCGGCCTCTGCCGCATCGAATCGGTGTGCGGCGTACTGCAGTTCCAGGATCGGGCGGGTTCCGGAGACCACCGCGAACTCCAGCGGAAGCTGCGCGTTGGGAGCGTGCAGGTGGTCCAGGTGCTCGGCGGTGATGCCGTCGAGTTCCAGTCCGGCGAGGTCGCGGCGCAGGCTGAGGCTGGCCGAGACGAGGCCGGCCAGACCCTCGCGGCGGTCGTCGGCGACGGCCGCGACCACCTGGTCGATCGGCGCGCGCCCCGCACCGAGCCCGGCGGCCAGCGATTCGCGTGAGGCGTCGATCAGCGACGTCAGCGAAACTGTCGCGTTCACCGCGCCGCGCAGCAGGACGCTGTTGCCGAAGTAGCCGATGAGGTTCTCGGCGCCCGCGGGTCGGACGGTGGTCGGCACGGCGAGCACGACGTCGTCGGCGCCGTAGACGCGATGCAGGAAAGCCTGGGTGGCTGCGACCAGTACGGCGAAGACGGTAGTCCCGCGGGTGCGCGCGAGTTCGGCTGCTGTACGTTCGATCTCCGCGTCGAGCGGACGGTGTGCCCGGCCGCTGCCGCCTCGGGCACCCGCTGCGGGGAGGTCGAGCGGCTCCGGCGCCGGGGTGAGCACCTGCGACCAGTACGCGAGGTCGGCGTCGACCTGCGCGGCGGTCGGATCGGGGATGTCGGCGTACTGGCGGTTCGCGGCAGGCAATGCGTCGCCTCGATACGCCGCGGCGAGTTCGTGGAACAGCACCTGCCAGGAGTCGTCGTCCCAGGCCACGTGATGCACGGTCAGCAGGAGGACGTGATGGTCGACGCCGTCGTCGCCGCCCAGGGCGAGGAGCGAGACCCGCAGTGGTGCTTCGGATTCCAGGAGGAAGGGGGTGCGCGCCTCACGCGCGGCGAGCACCTGAACGCGCCGCTGCGCCGCCGACTCCGAGAGATCACGCAGATCCGTTGTCTCCCAGGCGACGTCACCCCCGACCCGATGCTCCATGACGGGCTTCCCGGCGTCGTCGGCCCGGTACCGCGCCCGCAGCGTCTCATGGTTGGCGACGACCGCCGAGAACGCCGCTCGCAGGCGGTCGGCGTCCAGCGCGCCGCGGAGATCGAAGGCCACCGAGACGTTCAGCGACGCATCGTCGGGATTCCGCTGCCCGGCGAACCAGAGCCGCTGAGCCGCGATCGGCAGCGGGGTGCACTCTCGGTCGCCCCTGGTCGGCGCCGCGGAAGCAATCTCCCGATGTGCCAGTCCGCCTGCTTCGAGTCGCTTGCGCAGGAGTTCTCGTCGGCGTGCGGCAACATCAGTCGTCATGCAGAAACCTTAGCGTAGGCTAACCTTATTCAGAACGGCGGCCCTGTAGGTCGCCCTCACACTCGACACGGTCGGCGGTCTCGATACACCGACTCACTACGTTCGCCGGCACTCGACCAACGTGGCACCAGCGTCCCCACGACGCTCGAGGTGGGCACCTACCGCCCCCACGCCGGTCGAGGTGGGCACAACCGCCCCCACGCCAACCCGCGTGGGTACCAACCACTTCCACGCTGGTCGAGTAGACCGAGGCGCTAGCCGAGGGCGTATCGAGACCTCCGGCACCCGACACCCTCCCACGCTGGTCGAGTAGGCCGAGGCGCTAGCCGAGGGCGTATCGAGGCCGCCGGACCCCGACACCGCCCCCACGCTGGTCGAGTAGGCCGAGGCGCTAGCCGAGGGCGTATCGAGACCCTCGGCGACCACTCACAAGTTGCAGGGAATGTTCGCGTATGCGCCGAGGTCGCAGACCGAGCGATTGGTCATCTTCCACCGACCGTCCTGCCACACCCAGCTCAGCTTCATGTAGGTCGGCTGATACCCGGGCGACGACAGCTTCATCCGCGCGGTGGCCGTGTTCCCGTTGACCGCGACCGGATCGACGATCTGGTAGGTCAGACCCATCGGCTTGAACCGCTTGGCCAGCGACAGAATGCCCTGCGCCTGTCCGACCGCCCGCGACCCACCTTCGAGTCGCTGCGCCTTCTGCGACGACGACGCCCCCGAAGCCAGGTAGTCGAGGTCATTCTGCAGCTGGGCTGCGGTCGGCCGGGTCGGCGAGCCGGCCCGCTGCGTTTGCGCCTGCGACTGCTGCGGGGACTGCTGCTGGGTGGGTGCAACCGGGTTCGGAACGTCAGGAAGGGGCCCGTCTGCCATCGGCACGTCCGAGGTCGGCGTCTCCGAGGCCGGGGCGTCGGTCGCCGCCGCGGGCGCCGCAGGCGGCACCTGCCCCTGCTGCGCACCGAGATTGACGACTGTCGCCGGCGGCTCCTGCGCCGTGGTCCGACCACCGACATCACTGAGCATCAGCCCCACCATGCCGATCGCCAGAACGATCGCCGAGATGATCGCCGAGATACCGGCCGCCATCATCACGGTCGGCCAGCTCACCGAAGATCCGGACGCCCCACCGGGTGCGG
>NZ_JAAYXO010000066.1 GCF_012515855.1 Gordonia sp. (in: high G+C Gram-positive bacteria) | reverse complement strand
GCCCGTTTGTAGCGGCGGGAGCGCTCGGGGTCGGAGACGATGTCCGCCCAGGCCGCCACCGGGTCGCCCAGCCTCTGCTTGGCCTCCCGGTACATCTGCAGCAGCACACCCCGGACGTACGGATAGCGCACCCTCGTGGGCGAATAGGTGTACCAGGAGAAGGCCGCGCCGCGGGGGCAGCCGCGCGGCTCGTACTCGGGGCTGTCGGGGCCGACGGAGGGGTAGTCGGTCTGCTGCGACTCCCAGGTGATGATCCCGTCCTTGACGTACACCTTCCAGGAGCACGAGCCGGTGCAGTTGACGCCGTGCGTCGACCGGACGATCTTGTCGTGACTCCATCGGTCCCGATAGAAGACGTCGCCTGCGCGACCGCCCTCCCTGAAGACGGCCCGACTGTCGTCGGTCTCGTCCCATCTGGTGAAGAATTTGCCAATGTCTAGCAGGGCACCTGCTGCCGAGCCCTGAACCGAGTCGGACGCTGTCATGGCCTCACATTAGGACTCTTGCATGCCAATTTTGGTGCGAAACGGGCTCACAGCCGCAATCGGCTCACTTGGGCGGTAGGCGATGGGGGTGCAGGCCTCAATTCAGTGGGGTCGGAAGTCCCTTTCCTTCCGAAGCTCCTGCGGAGAGGTCGTTGAAAGCGGACAATGCGTCGGGCTGATCCGCAGTGTTCGACGTGACCACTCGGTGGTCACGTCGAACACTGTCAAGTGCCGTAGGCGGCGGGTGCTGTCGCGGTACTTTCGTAGCGCAGCGGAAGAATCGCCCTATGGGAACGGAACGTGCGTATGCGACGGCTCGGAAACGCTCTTGCGGGAGTACGGGGTGCTGATCGCGCTGGTGGGCGGGATCAGCCGCAGCGGCAACCGGATCGGACTCGACGCCGCCGACGGCACCTGGTTCCTCTGGGTGGTCGCAACGCAGTCGGTGGCGGTCTCGACCGCGGCCTACGCGAAGATCGCCCACTCGGACGTCGCGGCGACCCTCGCGGTCCTGTGCTGGGGGTTGGGTGTCCTGCAGCTGATCCTGGTGGCGACGATCGTCGGTGCTCGCCTGATCTTCGTCGGCGTCGGGCCGACCGACGAGACCGCACCGTACTGGGTGTTCATGGGATCGGGCGCCATCTCGATCCTCGCGGCGGCCGAGGTGCTCGGCACCGCTGAGGAGCAGATCGTGTTTCCGCGCGATGTGGTCGGCGGCGTCGCCATGGCGATCTGGGCGTTCGGCACCTGGCTGATCCCGCTGATCATCGGGCTGATGCTGTGGCAGCGGACGCGCCCGAATTCGCCGCGCGGTTATCGAAGCGCGCTGTGGGCCATGGTGTTCCCCATCGGCATGTACGGCGAGTCGTCGCGTCAGCTCGGTTTCATCCGCGGCACCGAGTGGCTCGACGACCTCGGCACCTGGGAAGCCTGGATCGCCTTCGCGGTCTGGGCGGTGGTGTTCGTCGGGATGCTGTATGCCGGGCTGAGGCGCGTGTCGCGGCCGACGACGCCGGCGTGAATCAACAACAGTGTTCGACGTGACCACCCGGTGGTCACGTCGAACACTGTTGCCGGCGAACGTCGCAATCGGGCGATGAGCACGGCGTCGGCGTGCTCTCCCATCCGTGGCGCCGCATGACGAGGCTGAGTTTTGCGGCGGTGGAGCACGACCTCACGGTCGCCTGGCCCCAACACAGTCGGAGCGTGCGGCGGTCGACGAATACCGCAGCGTCGAGATCTCGCTCCATGTCGCGATCACGGGAGAGCGCGTCGTCGTGGAAGAGGCGCCCGTCGAGCTCGACGATCAATCCGAGGTCGGGATATTCGAGGTCGCGGAACCCCGGTTTGCTCACCGTCGTCGGGGCTTGCCGCAGTGGGGAAGGGAGTCCGTGCGGGCGTTCCACCCGAGTCAGGAACCGGTGCTCCAGTGCTGAACAGGTTCCGCCGGCGACGTCGCCCAAGACGTCGCGGATGAGATCGCGATGGCGGATGCGCCGACGACGCTCGAGCGCGGTGCGGAGTCGCCCGGCGGTCGTGAGCCGGGCCTGCACCGGATCCGCAAGGGCCGCGATGACCGTCAAACCGGTTGTCGCTCGGGCGGCGACGTCCAGTACCGCTTCCTCGACCCTGACCCGGGGAGGCTTCGCGTTCGCCATGGTGTCGGCCGCGAGATTCTTCCGGTGGTGGAAGGCGATGCCGGGCTTCGGGGTGATCCGCCTCCCCGACGCGATCGCGACGTGGATCGTGTCGTTGCCGCCGAGGCGATCGGCGTTGCCCGAGGCGACGAGCAGCGCAGATTCGTCGCTGAGTGCGGCAGGCGCAGCCAGCAGGACGGCGCACCACGCGCGCTGCAGCCAGGTCATCGGCCCGGTGTGGGTGATGTAGATGCCCGGGTACACGGCGCGCCACGCACCGCCGCGAAGCCGTCGGCGAATGTAGGCGGAATCCAGGCCGCAGGCGAGGACCTGTCCGCGCGTGACGGTGTGCTCTTGGTCGCGCAACAAACTCGCCAGTCGTGCAGGAGCGATGTCGTCCACGGTGATACCCATGCGCTGAGTGTGGGCTGACGGGGCGCCGGCGGAAGGCGATCGATCCGCTTGTGGATAACTTCGGGCGACCGCGCGAGATTTCAACAGTGTTCGGCGTGACCGCCCGGTGGTCACGCCGAACACTGTTGATTGTGAAGTTCGCGGGAGCCGCGGTCAGCGACCCAGGAAACCGCCGAGCATGCCGCCGACACCGGCATCCTGGCCCTGACCGGTGCCGCCGATGAAGCCGCCCGGCGGCTGCTCCGACGGCTGTACGACCACGAAGCCCTGGCCGCCGAAGGCCAGCGTGAAGCGTTCTCCGGTGCTTCGGCCGATCAGGGTGCCGAGTCCGAAGGAGTCGTTCGTCTTCACCGAGGTCCGCAGGCTCGACGACCACGCGACCGCGGCCTGCGGGTCCGCGAAGGTGTCGCCGGACACGTTCAGCACCACGGGACCGCCGTTGGTGGTGATGGCGATGCGGCCGCGCCCCTGGAAGACGCAGTTGTACATGCCCGCGTTGCTCATGGCTCCGGCGCCGCGCATGCGTTCGACGTTGTACGACAGGGTCGGTTCGAAGGCGAGGACGTTGGCGCCGTTGATCGTCAGCCCGTCCGAGCCGTCGAGGTCGATGAGGTGCACCTCGGATGCGTTGTCGGCGAGGAACAGGTCGCCCTGGCCGCTGACCTTCATCAGCGGGACGCCCTCGCCGGTCATGGCCTGCCGCACCATCCGGCTCATCCCACCCGAGCCGAGTGCCTCGAAGTGCAGGTTCCCCTGGTACGCGACCATCGATCCCTGGCGGGCCATCACCTCGCCGTTGAGGCCGACGCGGCACATCTTGCTGCCCTGCTTCTGGATGCCGTGGTCCTGGACCTCGGCGTGGGACGGCGCGAACAACTCGCTCTGCATGGACACTCCTGGTGACGGGGAAGCGGACGGCACGGCGGCGGACGCGGCGACCGCCGGATTGGGAACGGGGGCGGGGGTCGGTGCTCCGGGCCGACTCTGGGCGGTGGTCGGTGCGGTGGTCGGGGGCCACGGCTGCGGATCGCTGACCCGCGGTGCGGGCGTCGGCGCGGGTTCCGGCTCGTCGATCGAGATGCCGAAGGCGGTGGCGAGACCTGCCAGACCGGTGTCGTAGCCCTGTCCGACGGCACGGACCTTCCAGGCGTCGCCGCGGCGATAGACCTCGAGGCACACCACCGCCGTCTCCGACGTCAGGCCCGGAACCACGAAGTCCGCGACGGGTGTGCGCGCCGCGTCGAAGACCGTGGCCTGTAGGGCGCCCGCCGTCGCGAACGAGGTGGGTCCGGTCCCGTCGAGGCTGGCGGTGACCGCGATCGTCTCGATCGCGGCCTCGACCCCGACGGTGTCGACGGCGACCGTGTCGACCGCGCCCTCGTCGCGGTACTGCACACCGCGCGCGGAGGGCTGGTTGTAGAAGACGAAGTCGTCGTCGGACCGAACCCGACCGTTCGCGGTCAGGAGCAGGGCCGAGGTGTTGACCGGCGACGCACTGCGCACCTGGACGATCACCTTCGACGACGGCAGCGGCAGATTCTCGCCGGGAGACAGGGACCTCACAGAAGCGATGGTACCGACTGGCCACTCACGCAGGGAGCGCCCAGCGCCCCGACTGACCCGCCGATCAGCCTTGCCGTCAGGGGACGGTGATTTGGGGATCGGCCGCTCGAGTCCCTACAATGTTTCAGGTTGCCTGGGTGAAGTGTGCCCCCAGGGCCCACAACTTCATATAGCTCGAGGTGCCGGCGAAAAGCCAATGGCATCGCGAGCGTGAAAATGCACAACTATCCACTTCGTGGAAGGCCCACCAGTGCCAACCGGGAGAAATTCCGGGGACACCGCTGCATGGGAACCGCTACGAGAAAGGTTGACGGTCGAACCATGACCATGACTGACCCGATCGCAGACTTCCTGACGCGTCTGCGTAACGCCAACTCGGCGTTCCACGACGAGGTCTCGCTGCCCTCGTCGAAGATCAAGGTGAACATCGCCGAGATCCTCAAGCGCGAGGGCTACATCACCGACTTCCGCGTCGAAGACGCCGAGGTCGGCAAGAAGCTCACCGTGACCCTCAAGTACGGCCCGAGCCGCGAGCGCAGCATCGCCGGTCTTCGCCGTGTCTCGAAGCCCGGTCTGCGCGTGTACGCAAAGTCCACCAATCTGCCTAAGGTCCTCGGCGGCCTCGGCGTGGCGATCATCTCCACGTCGTCCGGCCTCCTCACGGATCGCCAGGCAATGAACCAGGGCGTGGGCGGCGAAGTCCTCGCGTACGTCTGGTAAGGGGAGCGAAGAAAAATGTCGCGTATTGGTAAGAACCCCATCGCAATTCCCGCAGGCGTCGACGTCGCCATCGACGGACAGAACGTCAAGGTCAAGGGCCCGAAGGGCGAACTGAGCTTGACTGTCACCTCGCCGATCGAGGTTGCGACCGAAGACAACAACATCGTCGTCACCCGGCCCAACGACGAGCGTGAGAACCGTGCCCTGCACGGCCTCAACCGCTCGCTGGTGAACAACCTGGTCGTCGGCGTCACGCAGGGCTACACCACCAAGATGGAGATCTACGGTGTCGGCTACCGCGTTCAGGCCAAGGGCAAGGACCTCGAGTTCGCTCTCGGCTACAGCCACCCCGTGCCGATCGAGGCTCCGGAAGGCATCACCTTCGCGGTGGAGTCCCCGACTCGTTTCTCGGTCTCGGGTATCGACAAGCAGCTAGTCGGCCAGATCTCGGCGAACATCCGTCGTCTGCGTCGTCCGGACCCGTACAAGGGCAAGGGCGTTCGCTACGAGGGTGAGCAGATCCGCCGCAAGGTCGGAAAGACGGGTAAGTAAGACATGAGTGAAGCAACTGTGCGTAAGCCCATCGGCAAGGACGTTTCGACCCGTCGTCGCACCGCGACCAACCGTCGTCACTTCCGCCTGCGCAAGAAGATCAACGGCACTGCTGAGCGTCCGCGTATGGCGGTCAAGCGCAGCAGCCGTCACATCCACGTCCAGGTCATCGACGACCTGACCGGTCACACCCTCGCCGCCGCCAGCACCATCGAGGCTGACGTGCGCGCCGCAGGTGGCGACAAGTCGGCTCAGGCCGCCAAGGTCGGCGAGCTGGTCGCAGCTCGCGCCAAGGCTGCGGGCATCGAGGCTGTGGTCTTCGACCGCGGCGGCAAGAAGTACCACGGCCGCATCGCGGCTCTGGCTGACGCCGCCCGCGAGGGAGGCCTGAAGCTCTGATGTCGATCATGAAGATGACCAACAAGTTCAACGGAGGGGACCTCTGATGCCCGGACGTCAGCGTGACGGCGGAAACGGACCCGCCGGCAACAACAGCAACAACAGCAACGACAACCGTGGAGAGCGTCGCGGTCGCGGCGATCGTCGCGACAACCGTGGCCGCGAGCGCGAGGAGAAGAACCACCTCGAGCGCGTGGTGACCATCAACCGCGTCTCGAAGGTCGTCAAGGGCGGTCGGCGCTTCAGCTTCACCGCACTCGTCGTGGTCGGCGACGGCCAGGGCATGGTCGGCGTCGGATACGGCAAGGCCAAGGAAGTTCCGGCAGCGATTCAGAAGGGCGTCGAAGAGGCTCGCAAGAACTTCTTCCGCGTTCCGCTGATCGGCGGCACCGTGACCCACCCGGTTCAGGGTGAGGCTGCGGCCGGCGTCGTGATGCTGCGTCCCGCCAGCTCCGGTACCGGTGTGATCGCCGGTGGCGCTGTGCGTGCCGTCCTCGAGTGCGCCGGTGTCACCGACGTCCTCGCCAAGAGCCTCGGCTCGGACAACGCGATCAACGTGGTTCACGCCACCGTCGCGGCGCTCAAGATGCTGCAGCAGCCTGAAGAGGTCGCCGCACGTCGTGGACTGCCGATCGAAGACGTTGCTCCGGCAGGCATGCTGCGCGCCCGCGCAGCCGCTGCAGCTAACAAGGGAGCCTGAGTCATGGCTGAACTGAAGATCACCCAGATCAAGGGCACCGTCGGTACCAAGAAGAACCAGCGTGACAGCCTGCGCACCCTTGGCCTCAAGGGCATCCGCAAGACTGTCACCCGCGAGGACACTCCGATCAACCGCGGCCTCATCAACGTGGTTCGTCACCTCGTGACAGTCGAAGAGGTTTAGTCATGACCATTAAGCTGCACCACCTTCGTCCCGCACCGGGCGCGAAGACCGAAAAGACCCGCGTGGGTCGCGGTGAGGGTTCCAAGGGTAAGACCGCTGGTCGCGGCACCAAGGGCACCAAGGCGCGCAAGAACGTTCCGGCCCGCTTCGAGGGCGGCCAGATGCCGATTCACATGCGCCTGCCGAAGCTCAAGGGCTTCACCAACCGCAACCGCGTGGAGTACCAGGTCGTCAACGTCGGCGACATCTCCCGTCTGTTCCCGGAGGGCGGCACCATCGGTATCGCCGATCTGGTCGCGGCCGGCGCCGTTCGCAAGAACGAGCTCGTGAAGGTCCTCGGCAACGGTGAGCTGACCGTCAAGGTCGACATCACCGCCGACAAGTTCACCGGCTCCGCTCAGGAGAAGATCGCCGCCGCTGGTGGCACCGCGACGCAGGCCTGAGCCTCCGCCGCATGCAGAACTGCCGATCCGGTCAGGTGAGTGGACGAGCGACAATTGTGTCGCCGCACCGCGCACCTGACCGGTGGTGGTTCTGGGACTGTTAAAGTTTCACCCGTGGGCGTCCGTCGTCGGACGCCCGGGTTATTTCCGAGTCGACCGCCCATGCACGATGAGGCTCGTATCCCGTCGATACTGCGCCCACCGAACTGCGGTGCTATAGGAGGAGTTAGTGCTTTCCCCCCTCGTGGCGACCTTCAGGTCGCCCGACCTGAGGAAGAAGATCTTCTACGCCCTCGGCATCCTCGTGCTCTATCGCATCGGAGCGACGCTGCCGTCGCCAGGCGTGGACTTCCGCGAGATCAACCGATGTGTTGATGCAGCCAGCCAAGGCGACTCGGGCCAGATCTACTCGCTGATCAACATGTTCTCCGGTGGCGCGCTCCTGCAGCTGTCGGTGTTCGCGATCGGCATCATGCCGTACATCACGGCCAGCATCATCGTTCAGCTGCTCACCGTGGTGATCCCGCGGTTCGAGCAGCTCCGTAAGGAAGGCCAGTCCGGCCAGACCAAGATGACGCAGTACACCCGCTACCTCACGGTGGCGCTGGCACTGCTGCAGTCGACCGGCATCGTCGCCCTGGCCGCCACCGGCAACCTCCTCCCCGCCAGCGGCGAGGACTGCAACCCCGACCAGATCCTGCAGGACACGTCGATCCTGGGCCTCTCGATCATCGTCCTGGTGATGACTGCGGGCGCCTGCCTCGTCATGTGGTTCGGCGAGCTCATCACCGAGCGCGGTGTCGGCAACGGCATGTCGCTGCTGATCTTCGTCGGCATCGTGGCACGCCTCCCTGCAGAGGGTCGCACCATCCTGCAGCAGCGCGGCGGCCTCACCTTCGGTCTGATCTGCGTCGCCATCGTCCTCATCCTGGTCGCGGTGGTCTTCGTCGAGCAGGGCATGCGTCGCATCCCGGTCCAGTACGCCAAGCGCATGGTCGGTCGAAAGATGTACGGCGGTTCGTCCACCTACATGCCGATCAAGGTGAACACCGCGGGCGTCATCCCGGTCATCTTCGCGTCGTCGCTGCTGTACATCCCCCAGCTGATCCTGCAGCTGACCGGCGGTCAGAACACCGACGGCGAGACTGCAGGCTGGAAGCTGTGGCTGGAAGCGAACCTGATCAACCCGTCGAGCTGGTTCCACATCACGTTCTACTTCCTGCTCATCATCTTCTTCACGTACTTCTACGTCGCGGTGACCTTCAACCCGGAGGAACGCGCTGACGACATGAAGCGGTACGGCGGCTTCATCCCGGGTATCCGTCCGGGCAAGCCGACGGCCGACTACCTGAGCTACGTGCTCAGCCGGATCACGCTGCCCGGTTCGCTGTACTTGGGCATCATCTCGATCCTCCCGAACCTGTTCATGGATCTGAGCGGTGGCACCGGCCAGAACATTCCGTTCGGCGGTACCGCGCTGCTGATCATCGTGGTCGTCGGCCTCGACACCATCAAGCAAGTGAACAGCCAGTTGATGCAACGCAAGTACGAAGGGTTCCTGAAATGAGACTCGTCATCCTCGGACCGCCCGGAGCGGGCAAGGGCACGCAGGCAGAACTGATGTCGGAAGCCCTCGGCATTCCGCACATCTCCACCGGCGATCTGTTCCGTGCGAACATCTCGCAGGGCACGCCCATCGGCGTCGAGGCCAAGAAGTACCTCGACTCCGGAAACCTGGTCCCGCCGGAGATCACCGTCAGCATGGTTCGCGACCGCGTCGCCGAACCGGATGCGGCCAAGGGCTTCATTCTCGACGGCTTCCCGCGCTCCACGGAGCAGGCGGTGGCACTCGAGGGCATCCTCGAAGACCTGTCGGCCAAGCTCGACGGCGTCCTCTCGTTCAAGGTCGACACCGAGGTCGTCGTGGAGCGCATGCTCGCTCGCGGCCGCGGTGACGACACCGAGGACGTCATCCGCAACCGCATGGCGGTGTACGAGGCGGAGACGGCTCCGCTGCTCGATCACTACGCGGACCAGGTCACCGAGATCGACG
>NZ_JAAYXO010000005.1 GCF_012515855.1 Gordonia sp. (in: high G+C Gram-positive bacteria) | reverse complement strand
AGGAAGACCGGGACGAGGGCCTCGTTGTATGCGTGGATCACCAAGTCGCGCAGGGGATCGGGCATCTGATTGACCATCTCCGGTGTGAGGTGCTTGCGTTCGGTGGCGACGTCTCCGCCGGGAGCGACGGCACCGGTCAGCTTCTCGTTCAGAAGGCCGATCAGGCGATTCGCGAACACCGCGCCGACGATGGCCGCGCCGAGCGTGGAGCCCACCTGCCGGAAGTAGTTCGTGGCCGCCGTCGCGGTCCCGACGATCGCACCGCCGGGGAAGGAGTTCTGCACGATCAGGGTCAAGATCTGCAGCGACAGTCCGATGCCGGTGCCGAGCACGCCCAGATACAGGCACATGAGCCAGGTCGGACTCTCGATGTGGAGGGTGGACAGCAGCGCCAGACCGACGCCGATGATCACCGAGCCGACGATCGGGAACGCTTTGTAGCGTCCGGTTCGGGTGACGACGCGTCCGGCGGCGACCGAGGCCACCAGCAGGCCGCCCATCATCGGAATCATCAGCAGGCCGGCGACCGTCGCGCTGACGCCCAGCGCCATCTGAATGTAGGTCGGCATGTAACCGAGGGCTCCGAACATCGCGATCCCGATCATCAGGGCAGCGATGGTCGTCACGGTGAAGTTGCGGTCCTTGAACAGCGCCATGGGAATCACCGGGTGCACTGCGCGGGTCTCGGCCCAGCAGAACGCCGCCCCGATGACGACAGTCGCCGCGATCAAGCCGATGATGTGCGGCGAGCTCCAGGCGTACTTGGTGCCGCCCCACGTCGAGACCAGCACCAGCGTGGTGGTCGCCGTGGCGATCAGCGTCATACCGAGGTAGTCCAGCTTGGGCCGCTGGGTGCGTTCGACCTTGGGGAGCTGCAAGAAGACCACGCAGGCGCCGATGGCGAGTGCGCCGAGCGGAATGTTCATCCAGAACGCCCACCGCCAGCCCGGGCCCTCGGTGAGCCAGCCGCCCAGCAGCGGGCCGGCCACCGACGCGACCGCGAACACCGCGCCGATCATGCCCATGTAGCGGCCCCGCTCGCGGGCGGGGACGACGTCGGCGATGGCGGCCTGCGACAGCACCATCAACCCGCCGCCGCCCAGGCCCTGGATCACGCGGGCTGCGATCAGCACGTCGATGTTCTGCGCGAGTGCGCCGAGGATCGACCCGGCGATGAAGATCGAGATCGCGGCCAGAATCACCGGCTTGCGGCCGAACAGGTCGCCGATCCGGCCGTAGACGGGCATCACCACGGTGGTGGCCAGGATGTAGCCGGTGATCACCCACGGCATCAGGTCGACGCCTTCGAGTTCTCCGACCATGGTCGGCAGCGCAGTCGAGAGCACGGTCTGGTTCAGCGCGGCCAGAAGCATGGTGATCATCAGGCCGATGAACAGGAACAGGATCTTGCGGTCGCCGGCGGCTTCAGCGGTCGGCGGGGCGGTGCGGTCAGTCAACGAATCTCTCTCAGGGCTGTACGGAAGGCGGCGAGTGCGTTCTCGACGGCGGAGGGGTCCGGGTCGTCGAGCAGGTCTGGGTCGTCGTGATAGGCGAAGCGGAGCACGGCACCGGCGAGCAGGAGTAGGGCGCGGGCCGTGTCGGAGGCGGTCGGCGCGGCCGGATCGTCGGCCAGGCGCTGCGACAGCACACTCATCAGCAGGTCCTGGGTGGCGACTCGGTGGGCGCGGATGCTGTCGACCAGTTCGGGGTGCGCGGCGACGAGCCGCCGCAGCTCGGGGCTGGCCCGCGGTCCGATCGTGGCCATGGTCGCCATCGTCAGCTGCAGGGCCTTGCCCAGGCGGTCCTCGTCGTTCCGAGTGAGGAAGGTCTCCAGCGCCTTCGGGGGAATACGCGGTTCCTGGACGCCGAGGACCGCGTCCTCCTTGGAGGCGAAGTAGTTGAAGAAGGTGCGGCGCGAGATGCCCGCCCGCTCGGCGATCGCGCTGACCGTCGCCGCGGCGAGGCCGTCGCGCAGGGTCAACTCGACGGCGGCCTCATGAATACGCCGGAACGTCTCGGCCCGCTTGCGGTCCCGCACTCCGGCAAATTCCTGCACTGGTGCATTATTGCACCAGTGCAATCCGCTGCGCAACTGGCCGGCGGGACCGCAAGCTTCCCTCTCGTAGGCTGGAGGCCATGACCGCACGAGTGCTCGACGTCTGCGTCGTCCATCAGTTGTTGCCCGACCCCGGCGGAAGAGCCGGGGTCACCGCGATCGACAAGCGGCCCGTCGACGGGCCGGTGAAGGTCGGACCCTACGGGCTGTATCGCGATGTCCAGGCCGACCGGAAGCATCACGGCGGGCTGGACCAGGCGGTCTACGTGTACGCCGACGAGGACGCGCGACGATGGTCCGCCGAGCTCGGGCGCGACACCCCGCCGGGGTGGTTCGGGGAGAACCTGCGCACGACGGGGATCGATGTCTCGGGCGCCCGGATAGGGGAGCGGTGGCAGATCGGCGCGAAGGTGGTCGTCGAGGTGACCAAGCCCCGGATTCCGTGTCAGACCTTCGCGCGCTGGGTCGGCGGCGACGACGAGCGCGGCTGGGTGAAGCGCTTCGCACAAGCCGGGCGTCCGGGCGCCTATCTGCGAATCGTGCAGGGCGGCAAGGTTTCTGCGGGGGACGAGATCGTCGTCGTTGATCGTCCGGCGGGTGCGCTGAGCATCGCGGAGGTGTTCGCCGGCGGGTGATGTGCTTCGAAGACACCGGCCCGTAGAAAACACCAGCGCCCCGGCACGAATGCCGGGGCGCTGGTGTTGAGGTCTGTCAGAGAGCGGTGACGTTCGTCGCCTGCGGGCCCTTGGCGCCCTGCTCGACGTCGAACTCGACGCGCTGTGCCTCTTCGAGGTTGCGGAAACCGCTACCGTTGATTGAGGTGAAGTGGACGAAGATGTCTTCGCTTCCACCGTCGGGGGCGATGAAGCCGAAGCCCTTTTCGCCGTT
>NZ_JAAYXO010000065.1 GCF_012515855.1 Gordonia sp. (in: high G+C Gram-positive bacteria) | reverse complement strand
CCGGGGTGACGGCGTGCGGGGCGATCTCGCTACGCCGTTGCGTGCTTCGCGCGGCAGCGGCACTCGATCAGCGTGGGGGAGCGAGCGTAGCCGAAACAGCCTGTCCCCGTTGTTGGTCGAGTCGGCGTGTGAGCGCAGCGAACCCGCGCATAATCGAGACCGGGCGACGGCGTGCGGTGGCGATCTCGATAAACCGATGCGGGCTTCGCGCCGCAGCGGCACTCGATCAACTTCGGGCGAGCGAGCGCAGCTGAGGGAGCAGGATCCGTCAGCCCCACATGTGCCGGACGTGAGACGCCAGGGCATCGAGCGGCTCCACCGAGCGCAGGGCGCGCGAGGTGATGATGGCGCCTTCGAGGGAGGAGATCAGCATGTGGCCGATGCCTCTGGCGGTCTCAGGGTCGACACCGTCGCGCGTGAAAGATTCGGCGATCTGGGTGGACATGGTGGCGAAGGCCTCGGCCGCGCGTTCGGCGGCCGCGGGGTATTCGACGGTGGCGAGCGCGGCAGCGACCAGCGGGCACCCCAACCGGTAGTCGCTGGTCGTCAGAATCTCCTTCCAGCTCTCGAGCACCAGGACGAACGCGTCGACGGGCGACCGGCCGTCCTGTGCTGTCGCCAACTCCCGCGCCGCATAGCGACCCGCGGACGCCGTCGCCTGCTCGAGCAACTCCGCTTTGCCGTCGGGAAAGTGCTGGTACATGGATCGACGGGCGACGCCGCTGTGCTCCAACAACTCCGACATGCCGAAGCCGTCGGCGCCCTTGCTGCGAAGCAGTGCCATGGCCGAGATCAGCAAGCGGTCGCGTACGGAAGGCGTGGTCATGCTCACAGGGTACTCGTAAGTAGAACGATCATTCTGTTACCGTCACCGCTATGACTCACGTTTTCGACGAGGCGATCGTCCTCGCTCCGGTCGCCACGGCAGCGGGCCATGTGGTTCGCGCGACCACGCACCCCGCGTACGCCAACATGGTGGGCCCGTTCGGCGGGATCACCGCGGCCACCGTGATCAACGGAATCCAGCAGCACCCCGACGTCCTCGGTGATCCGCTCGCGCTGACGATCAACTACGTCGCGCCCATCGCCTACGGCGACTGGGATCTGGATCTGCAGGCGGTGCGCACCAACCGGACCAATCAGCACTGGGTGTTCACGATCAACCAGGAGGATCACATCGTCGCCACCGGTTCCGCCGTGTTCGGCGTGGTCCGCGACACCTGGGCAGACACCGAACCGACCCCGCCGGAGGCGCCTCCCGCCGACGAGGTGGAGGCGACGGACTTCGTCGAGTTCATCGAGTGGGCCAAGCAGTACGACAAGCGGTTTGTGGTCGGCGGTCTGGCCGAGGAGAAGAATGACGATTCGACGTCGACCGTGTGGCTCCGGGACCAGCCCGCGCGCCCGATCGACTTCCCGTCGTTGACGTCGATGGCCGACTGCTTCTTCCCCCGCGTGTTCCTCCGGCACGGCGCCTACATGCCGGCGGGGACCATCTCGCTGACCGTGTACTTCCACGCGACGGCCGAGGAACTCGCCGCGCATGGGACCGATCACGTCCTCGGAACTGCGCGAGGCGCCCGGTTCGGGCACGGACACTTTGACCAGTACGGCCAGCTGTGGTCGGGCGACACCTTGCTCGCGACGACGCATCAGCTCGTCTACTACAAGGATCCTGCCTGACCGACGACCGACCACCGACAACCGACCACCAATGCGCCCCGCATCCGCCACTCGGCGGCTGCGGGGCGTCGTCGTTGGGGCGTACGACCAGCAGAAACTTTCATTTGAAAGTGAGTTACGCCATTCCGGCCCGCAACTGTGATCTATGCACTACATTTGAAAACATTCCAAATGGAATTAATGCAAATGGTCACACTGCCGGTACCTGCACGACCTCCGGCCGGATCGATTGGAGAACCGATGACGCTGTCCATCAAGGATGCATTGGCCGCGCGGGGCGTGCCCCCGAGCGCCGAGGAACTGGTGAAGATCGAGGCCAAATGGGCCGAGATCGTCGCACTCAAGGGCGATCTGGACAACATCGCAATCGACGACGCGGACATCTCGGTCCGCAACATCCCGGGAGGAGATCACCTTGTCTGACGAACTGCTGAGCAAGTCCGCCGTCGAGGTCGGAGAACTGATCCGCACCAAGCAGGTCTCGCCTGTCGACGTGACGCGCAGTCTCCTGGACCATGCGCATCGCCTCAATGACGAGGTGAACGCGTACGTCAGCTTCCGCGACGACGCCGCGATGGCCGAGGCGCAGAAGGCCGAGCAGGAGATCGCTGCGGGCGAGCACCGCGGCCCGCTGCACGGTGTGCCGATGGCGCTCAAGGACAACCTGTACGTGGCGGGCGAGGTCACCACGATGTCGTCGAAGATCCACGGTGACTTCGTCTCCAAGGACGACGCGACCGCCGTCAGCAAGCTCCGCGACGCGGGCATCGTGCTGACCGGCAAGCTCAACATGCACGAGTATGCGTGGGGCATCGACAACAACAGCCCGCACTTCGGCGCGGTCCACAATCCGTGGAACCTCGACAAGGTGCCCGGCGGTTCGAGCGGTGGCTCGGGCGCTGCCGTCGCGTCGGACATGTCGTTCTCGACGCTCGGCACCGACACCGCGGGCTCCATCCGCATCCCGTCGGCGGCCTGCGGCCTGGTGGGCCTCAAGCCGACGCACGGGCGCGTCGCCAAATTCGGCTGCTACCCGCTCGCCTGGACTCTCGACCACATCGGTCCGATGGCGAAGACCGTCGACGACGCGGCGGCCATGCTGCAGGCCATCGCCGGCTTCGACCACCGTGACCCGACATCGGCTGACGTCCCTGTCGGCGACTACCGCGCAGCACTCGGCGGCGACCCGAAGGGCCTGGTCATCGGCATCGAGGAGGACTACTACTTCCGCGACGTCGACACGAACATCGAGCGACTGGTCCGCGCCCGGATCGACGATCTCGTCAGTCGCGGCGCCACGGTGAAGAAGGTGAGTATTCCGGCGCTCAAGTACTCGGAGTGGACCGAGCTCGCGGTCAGCCTGTCGGAGGCGGCCGCCATCCATCACCGCGACCTGGAGACCCGCCCGCAGGACTTCGGCGACGACATCCGATTCCTGTTCTACCTGGGTGAGCTCTTCTCGTCGGTCGACTACCTGCAGGCCCAGCAGGTGCGTCGTCAGATCAAGCAGGAGTTCACCGCTGCACTGGCCGACGTCGACGTTCTCATTGCGCCGACCTTGCCGGTGATGGCGCCGGACATCGGCTCGCCGGTGGCCGATCTCAACGGCAATCCGGTCGACCTGGTCGACAACTTCATCCGCTACACCGGACCGAGCAACCTCACCGGACTGCCCGCGATGACGGTGCCGGGTGGGTTGAACGACGGCCTCCCGGTCGGCGTCCAGATCGTGGGCAAGGCCTTCGACGAGGCGACGGTCCTGAAGGTGGGCCGCTTCATCGAGGAGTCCGACCCGATGCAGGGGCAGCGCGCGCCCGTCGGTGCGTCTGCGGCGACGGCTGGACGACGGTAGTACCCGGGCGAGTGACGGTCCGTGGGCGGGGAGCTGAGGCGCTCCCCGTCCGCGGACCGTCGCGTTGTTGCCGATCGGCGCCCGCCCCGAGGCGGTTTGTCGCAAATGGCGCGTCGAGGCAACGCCCGAACTAAACTTCCCTGCACCAAGTCTGTCTGACCACGGCTGCCTCGAGCAGCTCACAACCCGGAGGGGTTACAGATGTCCAGTCTTGCTCTTGTGTTCGTCGGTGCGGTTCTTCTCGTCAACGGACTGGTTTTCCTCGGACCGGTGTCGCCGCGCGCGGCGATTCCCGCCAACCTGCTGGTCGGCGCGCTGATCGTCACCACGTCGCTGCTCGGCGCGGTCCCGGCCGCGCTGGACGATCGGATGGCGCTCTTCGGCGCCCTCGGCTTCTGCGTCTTCGGATTCACCTACCTGACCGTCGCCGTCAGCACTCTCACCGACGCCGATGGTTCCGGCGTCGCTTGGTACTGCGGTTGGGCCGCGGTCATCTCCGCGGTGCTCGCGGTGGTCAACTTCTCCGAGTCCGACCCGCGCCTGGCCTGGCTCTGGGTGTCGTGGGTGGTGCTCTTCGCAGCGTTCTTCCTCGCGGGGGTCACCGGCAGCGCCCGGTTCGGCAGGGGAGCCGGCGCGATCTCGGCGATCCAGTCGGTCACCACCGGCACCATCCCCGGACTGCTGATGATGAACGGCGACTGGGCCGACTTCTCGGTCACCGTCATTGCAGTGGTCCAACTCCTCGGCATCGCGGCGTATCTCGCGATCATCGCGATGCCCGCGGCACCGTCGCCCGAGGTCACGGCCGGGGCCGCGCACGCCGAGTGACGGCATCGCCCCGGTGGTCGTGGCTGCTGGCCGCGGCGACGATCGCCGCGGGCGTCGCCCTCGTCCTGCTCTCGCCCGACCGCGCGACGGCGCTGGTGGAGCGGCTCGGTCCGGTTCTGCTGTTCGTCGTCGCGATGTCGGTGGTGGTGAATCTCGCGGCCGACGCCGGGGCCTTCGACGCGATCGCCGACGGATTGCGTCGCGTCGTGCTTCCGGGCTGCTCCGAGCGTGCGGCGACCTGGGTTCACGTGGTGGTGTTGTCGACCTTCGCGACGGTCTTCCTGTCGCTCGACACCACGGCGATCATGGTGACGCCGCTGGCCGTGGCACTCGCCCGACGATCCGGCGCGGGTCTGTGGGCGATCGGGTTGACCGTGGTGTGGATCGCCAACATCGGCTCGCTGCTGCTGCCGGTCTCCAACCTCACCAATTTGCTCGCGGTGTCCGGTGGCATGTTCCACGGCACCGGCGACTATCTGGCGCAGATGTGGCGGCCCGCGGTGGTCGCGCTGGCGGTCGCGGCGGTCGCGTCGTGGGTGGCGTACCGGGGCGAGCCCGGCGGTGCTGACGACGCGGTGCCGACGGGTCCCGCATCCGATCGTCCCGGGGGCCACGACCGTCGGCTCCGCATCAGTCTGATCGTCCTCGGCCTGCTGGTCCCGCTGCTGGTCTCGCCCGTTCCGTACTGGCTGTCCACCGCGGTCGCGGCGTTGGTGCTGGTGACGGTGTCACTGCGATCGGCACGACCGTCGGTGACGTCCGGCCTGGTGCCGTGGACGTCGCTGCTGTTCGTCACCGCGCTCTCGACGGTCGCCGCCGCACTGCATGCCGCGGGTGCGGCGGAGGTGATCTCGCGGCTGGTCGGCAGCGGCGAGGACTCCACCGGCGGCCTGCTGCTGATCGGCGGTGCCGGAGCGTTGCTGGCGAACCTGATCAACAACATCCCGGCCTTCCTTGCGCTCGACGTCGGCGTCAGCCAGGCCTCGGGCATGGCCGCCCTGCTGGTGGGTGTCAACGCCGGGCCCATTGTGACGCCGTGGGCGTCGCTGGCCACCCTGCTCTGGCACGACCAACTGCGCCGCAGCGGCGTCGACGTGCCCTGGCGCCGCTATGTTCTGGTGGGCTGTGTGCTGGTCCCGATCGCGGTGGTGCTGCCGATTCTGGCGATCTGAGCGGTTCCGCGCAGACCTCCGCGATCGCTACAGGGTCTGAATCACCTCGAAGTCGAAGACATCGGCCCGCGCCAGGTTGACCGACTGCACCGCCTGGTTGCCGTGGTAGCGGACCACGCCCCGCGGTCCTTCCAGCACCAGGCCGTCGATGGCCTCGTCGAACTCGGCGACGGAGAAGCCGTCGGCACGCCGCGCCAACTGCACAAGGGTCGCGATGCCCTGGTAGCACGACTGCGCCATGTTGTTCAGCGCCGGTGCGGCGGGACCGCCCGCGGAGACGTAGCGGCTCAGGAAGTCGAGGGCGTCGGCGCTGGTGAGGCTGCTGAAGTACGACGCCGAGCAGTACAGATTCTCGGTGGCCTCGGCGCCGCTGGCCAGCAGCATGTTCTCGTCCATCAGCGGGCTGTAGCGCGTGATGTTGCGATGCAGTCCGGCCTCGGCGAACGAGCGGTTGAAGGCCACCGCGTCCTGCCCGACCAGCAGCATCAGGACCCCGTCGCAGCCGCTGGCCGCGACCTCGATCGGTAGCAGGGGATCGGTGCCCATCCCCATCTCGACGAAGGTGCTGCCGACGATCTCGATGTCCAGCGCAGAGGCCGAGCGGATGGTCTTCTCCATCGACCGGACGGGCCACACGTACTTCGCGCCCACCACGTGCCACCGGCGGATCCCGAGATTGCGGCGCAACCAGGCGATCGCCGGGAACATCTGCTGCTCGGGAGTCTCTCCGCTGCAGTACACGCCCGACGCGTGTTCGCCTCCCTCGAACAGCGAGGTGTAGACGTACGGCACCCGGCCGCGGACGATCGGCGTCAGCAGATGGCGGATCGACGAGATGTGCCATCCGGTCACCGCATCGATCTCACCCGCGTCGATCAACCGGGCCACCTCGGCGGCGACGGCCGTGGGGCGCTGACCGCCGTCGATGTAGACCAACTCGGCCTGGCGACCGTTGACGCCGTTCGAGCGGTTGATCTCGTCTTTGGCCATCTCGCACACCGCGATGCACGACGGCCCGAAGATTCCTCCCGGCCCCTGCAGGGGGATCACCGTGCCGATGCGGAAGGTCGATTCGTCGACAGCGCTCACCCGCATGCTGGCGACTCCTCTGAAACGATGCGAATCACAGTTGCGGGGTGCTTTGAGGTGCTTCACACCGCGACTGGACTAGTCTGTAGTGTAAGTCCTGCTAGAGGGCAGATCAACGAGTCGGAACAATCAGTACGAGGTGCCAGATGAGCGACGCCACCGCGCCCGCCCCGGTTTCCGTAGCGACTGTCGCCTCCACCGAACTCATCAAGAATCTTCTCCTCGGCGCGCAGGCCACCACGGCTGCGATCACCGCCATCGGCGCGCAGTACGACCTCACCGTCGACGAGTGGCTGATCCTCGACGGTCTCGACTCCTCCGACGGCGCCACGATGTCGGAGGTCTCGGTCTCGACTCTCGCCTCCGGCGCCTCGTTGACCCGAGCCGTCGACCGCCTGGTGACTCGTTCGCTGGTGTATCGCACACCGAGTGCCACCGATCGGCGCAAGGTCGAGGTCCGGATCAGCGACCTCGGGCGCGACCTCCACGCGCAGATGCGCCGTCAGGTCAGCGAGCTCGAGACGTCACTGCGGAGCGCGTTGGACGTTGCCGGCACCGACCAGCTCACCGCTGCGCTGGGTGAGCTCTAGCCCTGCCGGCTCCCCTCTGCACGACGCACGAATCGGCGTGTGCGCATTCTGTCGATACACTCATCGCACTACGTCACGGTGTACGGGAAGTCCGGTGAGAATCCGGCGCGGACTCGCCACTGTGAGCAGGTCCGACAGTCGTCTGGAGTGAAAGTCTCCGGCCACTGGGTGTTTGCACCCGGGAAGGCACGACGTCGGCAGCCCTGCTGAGCCAGGAGACCGGCCGCGGCGTACCCCGAAATTCCACGAGATCTGGAAAGGGGGTCGCTTTGCGTACCCTTCTGAAGTCTGCGGCGCTGACATCCGCCGCGGCGGCGAGCCTGGCCGTCGTCCTAGCCCTGACCGGTTGCAGCAGCACCGAAACCGGCGATACTGCTGCAACCATCACCCTTGAGAACTGCGGTCGGACCATCACCATGGCGGGCCCGGCCACGGCCGCCGTCACCGTCAACCAGGGGGCCACCGAGTCGGCGCTGGCGATCGGCGCCGAGAACCAGATGGTCGGCACCGCCTACCTCGACGACCGGATCTCCCCGCAGTGGGCCGACGCCTACGGCAAGATCACGGTCCTCTCCGACAAGTACCCGGACCGCGAAGCGTTGCTCAAGACCAGGCCCGACCTGGTCGCGGCGTCGTACGCATCGGCCTTCGACGACAAGGCGCTGGGAAGTCAGGGGTCGCTGGGGGACCTCGGCATCGCGAGCTACGTCTCACCCTTCGGGTGCGACGACAAGTCCAAGCGCCCGGCACCCTCCTGGGACGCCGTCGCGGGCGAGACCAGCGACTACGGCGTGCTGTTCGGCCGCACCGAGCAGGCCGAGCAGGTGAATGCGCGGATGCGCGCCACGCTCGACAGACTCAAGAAGACCAACGCGGGCGCGGGGAAGACCGTGATGTGGTGGGACGCCAAGACCGACAGCCCGTCGGTCGGCGGCCGCGACGGCGGACCGCAGCTGGTGATGGACGCCGTCGGCGCCACCAACGCCTTCCGCCAGCTGGCGGGCAACTGGGCCGACACCGGTTGGGAATCGGTCCTGAAGGCGAACCCCGACGTCATCGTCCTGATCGACGCCGACTGGGATCCCGCCGACGCGAAGCGGAAGTACCTGGAATCCGATCCCGCCCTCCGTGATCTCGATGCGGTCAAGCATGCGTCGTACGTGGTGGTCCCGTTCTCCGAGAGCACTCCCGGCGCGCGGATGATCGACGGCGCCGTGCGGCTGTCGGACGCGCTCGCGAAGTAGCGACCGCGTGCGCGAACAGATCCGCGGCACGCCCGGCGTCGCGCTGGCGGTCGCGGGCCTCACCGCCGTGCTGCTGGTCAGCATGGGGCTCGGTGTGGCGATCGGATCGGCCGACCTCTCCCTCGGGACCGTGTTCGACGCGGTCCTCGGGCGTCTGGGGCTGGGGCCGGGCGTCGACGTCCTCGACGAGCACATCGTCGTCGACCTCCGACTGCCGCGGGTGGTCGGCGCCGCGGTGGTCGGAGCGGGGCTGTCGGTGTGCGGCGCGGTGCTGCAGTCGTTGACCGGCAATCAACTCGCCGACCCGTACATCCTCGGCATGTCCGGCGGCGCGGCGCTGGGCGCATCGGTGGTCCTGGGCACCGGACTCGGTCTCGGGAGCATGGCCGGCGGACCCGTCATCGCGCTGGCGGCGTTCCTCGGCTCGCTGTCGGCGCTGGTGCTGGTGTTCGCGATCTCGGTGACGCGCGGTGGGGCGCTGATCCCGGGTCGCCTGATCCTCGCGGGCGTCGCGGTGGGGCAGCTGACCGCCGCGCTCAGCTCGGGATTGGTGTACTTCGGCCCGCACGGGACGGCCGAGCGGGTGATGTTCTGGTCGCTCGGCTCGGTGGCCGGGGTCCGGTGGAACACGCTCGTGCTGAGCCTCGCGGTCACCGCCCTCACCGTCATCGTGGTGTTCTGGCACGCGCGCACCCTGGACGCCTTCGCGTTCGGCGAACGATCGGCGGCCGGGCTCGGCACCGACGTCACCCGCATCCGCTGGACCCTCTACGCGCTGGTCTCGCTGTGCACGGCGGTCTTGGTGTCGGTGTCGGGGATCATCGGCTTCGTCGGCCTGGTGATTCCCCACGCGGTGCGGTTCTTCGTCGGTCCGCTGCACGCCCGCGTGCTGCCCCTCGCGATCCTGGCCGGCGCGTTGATCGTGGTGTGGGCCGACATCGTCGCCCGCACCCTGATGCCCGCCCGCGAACTCCCCCTCGGCCTGGTGACGTCGGCGATCGGCGTGCCCGCGTTCATCTGGCTCCTGCGCCGACAGAAAGGCATCTGAATGACCATCGAGGTCTGCGGCGTCGACTTCACCCGCGACGGCAGCCGCATTCTGCGTGACGTCAACTGCGTCGCCCGTTCCGGTGAGTTCACCGGGATCATCGGTCCCAACGGCTCCGGCAAGTCGACGCTGCTGTCGATGATGGTCCGGTGGCAGCGGCCCGACGCCGGCCACGTACTCCTTGACGGCCGTGACCTCCGGGACGTCGGGCGTCGCGAGTTCGCCCGCACCGTGGCCGAAGTGGAGCAGCATGCGTCGACGGTGCTGGAACTGACCGTCGAACAGATCGTGGAGCTGGGAACCATCCCGCACGCGGGCGGATGGGCGGGGCCCCTCGGGGAGGCGACCGCGGCGGTCGACGCCGCGATCGCGACGCTGGGGCTCGAGCCGCTCCGCCATCGCACCTGGCACACCCTCTCCGGCGGCGAACGGCAGAAGACGCAGGTGGCCCGCGCGCTCGCGCAGCGGCCGTCGGTGCTGGTGCTCGACGAGCCGACCAACCATCTGGACGTCGCTGCCGGACTCCACCTGCTCGGCGAGGTAAGGCGCCTCGGTCTGACGGTGGTCGCGGCGATCCACGACCTGGATCTCGCCGCCATGTTCTGTGACCGCCTGGTGGTGCTGCATCGCGGCGCCGTGCACGCCGTCGGCACCCCGACCGAGGTCCTGACACCTGCGCTGCTGGCCGAGGTCTACGGCATCGAGGCGCAGGTGCTGGTGCACCCGAGCACGGGCGGTCCGCTGGTGGTGCCGTGCGGCACGGCAGACCGGATCGCGGAAAGTCGGGTTCCCGCATGAGTGCCGCAGACCGGGCGACTACAGACCGGGCGATGACCGACTGGGTGATCGTCACCGCGCCGACCGATCGCGGCGCCGATCCCGGCGGGGAACTCGCCACCGCCCTGGCGACGCTGCGCGGACGACGACCCGACGTCGAGTTCCGCGCCGCAGTCCTGGGCGGTTCCTCGCCGACCGTCACCGAAGCGCTCGACGACGCCGCCGCGGCCGGAGCCGGGCGGGTGGTCGTGCTGAGCGGTCAGACGCTCGCTGACCGCGCGATGGACGCCTGGTTCCGTCGGGTCGTCGGCCACTGGCTGCGGTCGCGGCCGACGGACGCGTACGTGCCGGAGGTCCGGATCGGTCCGTCGCTGTGCGACGGCGACGCCTACGCGGACCTGATCGCCGAGGCGCTCGATCACGGCGGCAAGCCGGCCACAGGTGCCGTCGCCCCGCTGACCTCGCCGCTGTGGGCGAAGGTTCCCGGTTTCGGCCGACACGTGCTGGTCTGTCGCGGCCCGCGCTGCTCGGCGCAGGGGGCGGGGGAGACGGTCCGCGCGCTGAGCGCCGATCTCGACGCGCGCGGCATCGACGACGATGACGTCCTCGTCACCATCACCGGCTGCCTGTTCCCGTGCGTCCAAGCCCCCGTCGTCACCGTCTATCCGGACAACGCCTGGTACGCGGGACTCACGGCCGATCGCGTCGGCCGACTGGTGGCGGACCACCTGTGCGGCGGTCGACCGGTGACCGAATGGCTGGGCGAACGCACCGGAACGCCGGGGCCACCACGTACATTCGTTACGGCAGGGAATCGGAACGACGATCCCGCGGGGTGAGGGAGACGCATGGGAACCGGAACCGGACGCCGGGCCGCTCGGCTCACGGGCGCGGCGTTGGCGGCCGTCGCGGTCGCAGCGCTGAGCGCAGGCTGCAGCAGCGACGACGGCCCCGACGCGCACCGTGCCGTCGACGCGGTCCTGACTCAGGGCGAGCTCCCGGCCGGGCTGACCGTCGTGAAACTCGGCAAGGACGAGATCCAGCAGGTCGCCGATCAGTTCCACGATTCCGTCAAGGGCGTCGAGGTGACTCCGTCGCAGTGCGTGGCGCCGGGTTCGATGCCCTCGAAGATCGACGTCAAGACCAGCGGCCTGATGGTCGCGACCGACGCCAAGTACTCGATCAGCGAATCCGTGCAACGACTCGCCGACTTGCCGGGCGACGGTATCGGCGACCTGGTGAAACTGCGCGGACAGGTGACCGGCGAGTGCGCTCGGGTCGCGGTCGAGGTCACCGCTGGCCCCGTCAAGGACTCCCGGATCGACACCCGCTACACCGTGCTCGACGTGCCCGCGGGTAAGGCGCGGCAGCTGCTGGTCGTGCAGAGCGACAGCACCACGTCGAACGAATCCAAGGACGGCTCCAGCAGGCTGCTGGTGGGGCGCGCGGTGGTGAACGATCTGCTGGTGACCGTGCAGATGGTGGCGCGCGACGACTCCGACGACCTCGATCCCGCGCTGTTCGAGCAGGTGCTGACGGCGGCGGTCGACAAGGCTGCCGTCTGAGGGGTGACAAACCCGATACCGGTGATCGGGCCTGAACCACCGTCCGTCAGGATTATGCGGTCGAATCGTGAGAGAAGGACCGAACACCTGTGAACACCATGAAGAGGATTGTCGGAGTGACGGCCGCCGCGAGCGCCGCGATGCTGCTGGCCGCCGGATGCACGTCCAACAATGACGACGCACCCGATCCCGGCAGCAGCACGGCTGCGGCCACGTCGAGCGCAGAGTCGGGCGCCGACGGGTCGAAGGCGCAGAGCCTGGTGCTGACCCAGAAGGATCTCCCCGCGGGCTACCAGGTGATGGAGGTGCCCAAGGGCGAACTCGAGAAGGTCGCCGGATCGTTCTCCACGGGGATCAAGACCGCGAAGGTGACGCCGGCGGGCTGCGCGCAGCTCAGCGCCTTCCCCGACAAGATCAAGGTCGACGAGATCGGCTACCTGATCGGGATGAAGACCACGTCGGTGCTGGCCGAGACCGTCAGCGTGTCCAGCAGAAGCGTAGACTCGGCGCGCAAGGCGGCGACGGGCAAGTGCGCCAAGCAGACCATCGAGATCACCGACGGCCCGGCCGCGGGCGCCAAGGCGACCGCCACGTCGAAGGTGATCAGCTCGCCGAAGACCAAGGCCGACGACGCCGTCGTGATCCAGCAGAAGGCCACCATGGTGATGAACGACGTCAAGACCAGCAGCACGGTGATCGTGGGTCTGGCCGAGGTCGACGGCTACCTCGTCAGCGTGCAGGCGTCAGACGCGTCGCAGGGCGGGACCCCCGACCTGGCGGCATTCAACGCCTTCTTCACCAAGGCCATCGACCGGGTGGAGTCGAAGGGGTAACTCCCTGCCAACGAGTTCGGCCCAAAGAATTCGGCATCGAGAGTGGGCTACGTGCCCACCTCGATGCCGAAGTCGATTGTTCTCGCGTACGCCGCGCAGAACCGCCTAGATGACGCCCAGGGCGTTCATTGCGTCGGCGACCCGCACGAAGCCCGCGACGTTCGCGCCCAGCACGTAGTTGCCCGGGTCGTTGTACTCGTCGGCGGTCGTCAGGCAGTTGTGGTGCAGGCTGCGCATGATGCTGCTCAGGCGATCCTCGGCGTACTCGAAGCTCCACGAGTCGCGCGAGGCGTTCTGCTGCATCTCGAGTGCAGAGGTGGCGACACCGCCGGCGTTGGCGGCCTTGCCCGGCGCGAAGCCGACCTTCGCTGCCAGCAGGACCTTGATGGCCTCCGGGGTGGTCGGCATGTTCGCGCCCTCGGCGACGATCTGGCAGCCGTTCTTGACCAGCGCGGTCGCGTCGTCCTCGTCGAGCTCGTTCTGCGTGGCGCAGGGGAGCGCGATGTCGGCGGGGACCTGCCAGAGGGTGCCCTCGGTGACCAGGCGGGTGCCGTTGCCGCGCAGCTCCACGTACTCGCTCAGGCGGGCACGACGAACCTGCTTGACCTCCTTGAGGACATCGAGGTCGATGCCCTTCTCGTCGACGACGTAGCCCGAGGAGTCCGAGCAGGCGATCACGGTTCCGCCGAGCTGGTGGATCTTCTCGATCGCGTAGGTCGCGACGTTGCCCGAACCCGAGACGAGGACCTTCTTGCCCTCGAACGAGTCGCCCTTGGCCTTCAGCATCTCGTTGACGAAGAAGACGGCGCCGTAGCCGGTGGCCTCCGGGCGCACCTGCGAGCCGCCCCACGAGAGGCCCTTGCCGGTCAGCACGCCCGACTCGTAACGGTTGGTGATCCGCTTGTACTGGCCGAACAGGTAGCCGATCTCGCGGCCGCCGACGCCGATGTCGCCGGCGGGCACGTCGGTGTACTCACCGATGTGGCGGTACAGCTCGGTCATGAACGACTGGCAGAAGCGCATGATCTCGATGTCGGACTTGCCCTTGGGGTCGAAGTCCGAGCCGCCCTTGCCGCCTCCGATGGGCAGGCCGGTGAGGGCGTTCTTGAAGATCTGCTCGAAGCCGAGGAACTTGACGATCGAGAGGTTGACCGAGGGGTGGAACCGCAGGCCGCCCTTGTAGGGGCCGAGCGCCGAGTTGAACTCGACGCGGAAGCCGCGGTTGATCTGCACCTGGCCCGACTCGTCGATCCACGGCACGCGGAAGATGATCTGGCGCTCCGGCTCGCACATGCGGGTCAGGACGTCCCGGTACTCGGGGTGCTTTGCGATGACCGGGCTCAGGGACTCGAAGACTTCCTGAACAGCCTGATGGAACTCGGGTTCACCGGGGTTGCGGTGGATCACAGTGTCGTAGCAACCCTGGAGATCGCTGTCCCAAGCAGTCATGTGTAGTTCTCCCAACTGGTGCGCCGCACGAGCTGGGCTCTGCGCACACCGCAAATTTCGGTCCACTGGGCCAATTCCGGGGTCAACTGTATCGGCGGAGAGGCCTCCTAATGAAACCGAAGTCCCACTTTGTGGGTTTGACCACGCTGTGGATCAGATGCGCCGACTCTGTGAAATGGCTGTAACGAGGCTGTTTCCGACATATGAAGACGGGTCGGCACCGGCGTCTGCCGATACCGACCCGCGACTGCCGAAATCAGATCCGGCTGGTCTTTCCGTAGGCGTAGTAGACGTAGACGCCGTTCTCGGTGGTCACCGAGATCTTGGCGAACGGGCGCACCGAGACCGGGCCGACGGCGTTGGTCGCGTGCAGCTCGACTCCCGACAGCACGATGTTCGCGGTCGGCTTGGTGAGAGCGATCTCGGCCAGCGAAACGGTGGTGATCTTGCCTGCGGCGACCTCGAACTCGAGATCGGCAGCCGGGATGATGGTCGACTCCGCGCCGGCTTCGAGGCCGACCTCGCCGACCGAGGCGCCGCCGCCGGTGCCGGAGACCGACACGTCGGGCTCGATCTTGGCGTTGACGCCGCCGCTCAGCGTGAGGTCCGGCGTGTGCGCGGTGATCTTGACGCCGCCCGGTGCAACGGAGACCGGGTAGCCGATCTGGTAGCCGACCTCGAGGGTCGCCTTGACCTTCTTGCCCTCGATGCCGCGCAGCGAGGTGTAGACGTCCGAGGACAGGAGGGCCTCGGACGAGGTGGGCGAGCTGTCGAGCGGAGCGATCTTCTTGACCGACAGCTGGCTGGTGGCGAGCTCGATGGTCACTCCCTCGCGGGTCTGGTGGGTGGCGGCCGATGCGGAGGCCGGAAGGAGTGCGGCGGTCGCGAAGAACGCGGCCAGGACGGCGGTGAAGGCGGTGAGTCGCTTGGTCATTGGTTGTTACCCCGACGGTAGATGTGCGGTGTACGCCGTGGTCGGCGTCGCATATCACGCTAGGTACCGATGATTGGCCGAAACAAAACTTTCCGGCGCTCGGACCATGATCAGTCCAGGTCAGCTGGGCAATAGGAATTCTCCGGACCGGAGAAACCGGGCATCAGAAGCGATGAATCCGGGGTGCATCACGGACGATACGGGCGTGCCGGGCGGCCTGGCCTCCGATAATCTCGGAGCGTGACCACCACGCCGCCGGAAAGCGAGTTCGGTCCGGCGCTCGCGAGGCTCTTTCTCCTAGCCGGCAAGCCGACGCTGCGCGCGGCGTCGGAAGGGGTCGCGCGCACGGGACGCGGGGAGGCGACGCAGCAGCGGATCAGCGACTGGCGCAATGGGCGGCACGTGCCCCGTGACTTCGAGACCGTGCTGCCGCTGATCATGTGGCTCAACCGACGGGCCCTGGACGCCGGGGTGGACGACCTGATGCCGCTCCCCGAATGGCGGCGGCTGTGGCGCAAGCACCACGAGCCGGCGGCCGATCGGCTCGAAGCGCCGTTCCCCGGACTCGCACCGATGAGCGCCGCCGACCGCGACCGCTTCTTCGGACGCGACGAGACCATCGCCGCGCTCTGCGCGATCCTTGAGCGTGCACGGTCGTCGGACAGCGGGCGCGTGGTGATCGTGACGGGCGTTTCCGGTGCCGGGAAGTCGTCGCTGCTGGGCGCCGGGCTGGCGCGCGCCGACGCCCCGTGGAACGAGGCGATCGCGCTTCGCGTGGGTGCCGGTGAGCTCACCGGACCGCCGGTCCCCGCTGAGGCTCCGCTGGTGGTCGTCGATCAGTTCGAGGAGATCTTCGCTCTCGAGGAGCCGGATCGGCAGGCCGTTCTCGGCGCCGTCCAGGCGTTGACCGACGCGAACGGGGAGTCGAACGGCGCCGTGGTGGTCCTCGGTATCCGCGCCGACTTCTTCGGGCCCAGCGTGGAGCACCCGATGCTGGCGCAGGCGTGGCAGGAGCGGTCGATGATCGTCTCCGAGATGTCCGACGACCAACTCCGCCAGGCGATCAACGAACCGGTCGCGCTGGCGGGAGGCCGGATCGACGACGGCCTCACCGAACTGATGATCGACGACCTTCATCAGTCGTCGGCCGCGGGCGACCGCGCGGGCCAACTGCCGCTGCTGGCGCACGCGTTGCAGGTGATGTGGGCCCGGCGCAGCGGCAATCGCCTCAGCATCGCCGCCTACCGCCAGGCGGGAGGCATCACCTCCGCGCTCGCCGAGACGGCCGAGACGACGTGGGAGGCGCTCGATCCCGCTGACCGCGACGAGGCCCGGGCGTTGCTGCTCGGGCTCATGCAGTTCGGGCCGAGACGGACCCCGATGCGCAAGGCGATGTCGCCCGACGAACTGCGCGAGCGGTTCTCGCCCACCGCGATGCGCATCGTCGACGCGTTCTCCGACGCCCGGCTGCTGACGGTCAGCGCGGAATCGATCACCTTCATCCACGACGCCGTGATGTCGTCGTGGCCGCGGATGGCCGACTGGATCGCCGAGGACGCCGACCTCATTCAGTGGCTGCAGCAACTGGGTGCCGATGCCGACGCCTGGATTCAGGAAGGTCGTCCCACCGACCACCTGTATCGCGGCGCGCGCCTGGAGACCGCGCTGGCGCATCGCGCCGACCTCGGCGAACACCGCCAGGTGCTGCTCCCCGGCGGTGCGCCCGGCTTCCTCGACGCCGCCGATCGTCAGCAGTCCGTCCGCACCCGCCTCCGAGTGGGCGCGATCGCCCTGGTTGTCGTGCTCGCCCTGGTCTCGGCGGTCGCCGCCGTCATCGCAGTCACCCAGGCCACCGACCTCGCCGCGCAGCGCAACGCCGCCGAGCACACCGCGATCCTGTCGAGCATCGAGGGCATGGTGCGGTCGGATCCGTCGCTGGCCGCGCGGATCCTGGCCGTCGCGGACGAGCACTACCCCGACGACCGAGCGGTGCGCAGCGGGGTGCTGGCCTCGTACATGTCGCCGCTGGCGCGGTCGCTGCCCGGCCATTCGGGTGCGGTCTACGACGTCGTCTACTCCCGCGACGGCCGCCTGCTCGCCACCGCCAGCAACGACCGCACCGTGCGACTGTGGGAGCGCGACGCGGGCGGTGAGCACCCGTTCCGGGAGGTCGCGACCCTGGACGGATTCGGTTCGTTCGTCACTTCGGTGACCTTCGATCCGACCGCCCGGTTGGTGGCAGCGGCGAGCGGTGACGGCACCGTCCGTGTCTGGAACATCGCGGACCCGAGCGCACCCCGACAGATCGCCACCCTCCGACCGGGCACCGGCACGGCCTACCTGACGCGCTTCAGTCCCAGCGGCCGTCATCTCGCGGCGACCTCCGACGCCGGGACCGTGACCGTCTACCGGATGGCGGGCGACGAACCGCCAGAACAGACCAGCGTCCTGCGCGGGCACGACGGACCGGTCCGCACCCTGGCCTTCAATGCGGCGGGCACCGTCCTCGCCACCGGCGGCGAGGATCAAACGGTCCGACTGTGGGCCGACGCCGACACCGACCAGCCGCGCCCCGCGGGCGCGCCGATCACCGGATTCCCCAGCATCACCCACGGCCTGGCGTTCCTGCCCGGCGATCAGGTGCTCGCGGTCACCGGCGACAGCGCCAACGTCCAACTCTGGAATGTCGCGGATCCTAGTGCGCCCCGCCCGGAGGACTCCGCGCTGGCCGGCGTGACCGCGGGCTCGTGGTCGGTCGCAGCCAACTCACAGCAGCCGCTGTTGGCTCGAGCGGGCCTCGACGGCGTGGTGCGCGTCTGGAACACGACGACGCCCGCCGAGCCGTTGCCCCTGTGGGACCTGCAGCGTTCGGCGGCCGCCGGAGCAATTCGGATGATGAGCACCTCGTTCAGCCCCGACGGCACCGAACTCGCCGTCGGCCGCTCGGACGGCGACGTCGACGTATGGACGCTCCCCGCGGGTCTGCTGCCCGACCGTGGCGCGGTGATCAGCGGCATCGACGTCGATCAGTCGGGCCGCAAGCTCGTCACCGTCGGCGCCGACGCGCGGATGAACGTGTGGACCCGAGGCGACCGCGGATGGCAGCGCCGGTCGAGCATCGGCATCGAGAATCGGGCCAACAATCGTCCCCGGGTGGCGATGACCACCGACGGCACGCTGATCGCCACCGCCAACAACAACGGCGGCCTGGTGGAACTGTGGGACGTGTCCGATCCGGAGCGCCCGCGTCGCGCGGGTCAGCTCGCCCTGGACACGCGGTACACCTTCGCGATCGCGTTCGCGCCGGGCGGACGAGAACTCGCCACCGGTTCCACCGACACCTCCATCCAGCGGTGGAACGTCCAGGATCCGGCGAAGCCCATGCCGATCGGCGACCCGCTCACCGGGCCGACGGATCTGATCCGCAGCGTCGGCTACTCCGCCGACGGAACGCGGTTGGCGGTCGGATCCGAGGACGGCAACGCGTACGCCTACGTGCTGACCGACGGTGCGTCGCGCCCGGCGGTCCTGCCCACCGAAGGGCCCGTCCCGACGGTGCTGTTCGCGCGCGATGCCGAGTACCTCGTGGTGGGCGGCGACGATCTCGTCGTCTGGAAGCTCAGCGGGGAGGCCCCGGAGATCGTCAGCCGTGCCGACGGTGTTCATGCCGACACGATCGGCCGCTCGGGTGACCGCCTGGTGGTCGGAACCGAGACCCGCGAGATCGTCGAGTTCGGTATCGGCGTTGACGGCACCCTCACCGAGGGGTTGGCGATCTCACCGGTCCTCGGCGGCTCGGGGACGGTCTCGCGCTGGGTGATTCCGACCGATGCGGGCGACGGTCCCGGGTATCCGGTCGCGGGTGACGGCACCGGTGTGGTGTACCTGCAGACCACCGAACCCGACCAGGCGCACGATTGGATCTGCGACGCCACCGGACCGCTGACGGCGGCCGAACGCGAGCGGTATCTCGGTCGGCTGTCGGCGGCCGACGGCTGCAGCTGACCGCCGGGGCTAGCGCATCTTCGCTATCGCATCTTCGGTTCGCGCGCCGCGGCATGCGGCGTGATGAACGTCCGGAGAACGTCGGCGTGATCGGAGACGAGGTAGGTCGGGTCGGGGACACCCCACACCTCGCGAAGGGCGAACTGCGCAGCCAGCGCGGCGTCGTCGACTCGCCGCTGGGCGAACTCGCGGATGCACGTGTCGTCGCGCAGCGCACGCCACCCCTCACCGGTCAGCAAGCCGACGCGTTGCTCGCTTTCGGGCCCGTACGGGTAGAGGTCCTGGTTCGCGATGGTGAGGCGCAGGCGATGGTTGGCGGTGTGGTGAAAGACGATCGTCGGCTGCGGGCCGAACATCTCGGTCCACAGCGCGTAGACGGTGACAGGCCGATCCGTGCCCATGACGTCGAGGCGATCGGCGAGCTCGCAGCGGAAACGAACCCAGACGCGGTCGATCGAGGCGTCGAATGCGACCTCCGAGAAGTCGTCGGATATGCCCTTCATGGTGGACCTCCTACGCGGATGGCCCAACAATAACAACGACCACCGACAGAATGCGCCGAGTCGAGACTCGGGACTGTCGGTGGTCGTTTGCGACCGTGGTCAGGCGTCGACGAGCGCGTTCGTCGAGTGGGACTGCACCGTCGCCGTCCGTTCGGAGACGGCGAAGGCGGCGGCGCCGGTCGTGGCCGCGAGGCCGACGACGCCGAGGACGATTGCAGGCACCCACAGGGCGGCCGAGGCGCTGACGGCGACCGACGTGGCGCCGAGGGCCACCGCGGCGATCAGCGTGACGGCCGCGACGATCGCCAGGATCAGGCCGAGCCGCGACGCCTCGCGGTTGAGGTCTGCGCCGATGAAGCCGTCGGGACGCTGTCCGGTGTACTGGCGGCTCCAGACGTGGAAATCCGAGGCGTTGCCGACATGCTCCCAGCCGTCGGCCTCGCGGAAGCGGAAGTAGTCGATGGGGGCGGGGTTCTCGCGGCGCTCGACGACGTACCGCATCTGCGCGGGCGCGGACTCGGTGAATGTCATCCGCAGGGGGCTGATGCGGGAGTAGCCGGCCAGGATCTGGCCATCGGCGGCCTTGGCCTCGAGCCACTGCTCGAAGTCGGCGGGTGCCGGGTGCCGGACTGCTGCGAACCACGTTGATGAGCTCATGAAGACCTCCGATGTCGAGCTGCGGTAGTGAACCTGTTGCGTCCACTGTTGCGCTGCGCGCAGCGAGTGGGCAACATTCGAGACTGAACTCACTTTGCGTCTCTAATGCCTGCTGGAGAACACCGTGGCGCTCGACCTCCCGGAAAACGCAGGTCCCCGCGAGCCATAGCTCGCGGGGACCTGGTGATCAGTGATCGGCAGGCTCGATCAGCTGGCCGCCGTCTGCCAACTGGCAGAGCTGACGGTCAACGATTCGCCACTCGAGGTGCTGACCGTCCACACCGAATCGGACGTGGCAGCACTCACGCCGCTCTGTGTCAGCGAACTCGTGGAGAACGAGCGGTCGGTGCCGTCCGAGCAGGTTGCGGTGATCGTGCTCGATTCGAACGTCGACGGCACCGTGCAGGTGACCGATGAGCCGGAATCGGTGAAGCTCAGCGACCCGATCACGTCGCCCGACCCGCTGAACGACGTCGGCGTCGGTGCTGCGGAGGTGGAAGTGCTGGTCTCCGGGACAGGGGTGCTCGTGTCCGTGGTGCTGGTGTCCGTTGACGGTGCGGTGGTCTCCGCGGGAGTCGTGGTGGACTCGGTCGGCTGCGGCGCACCCGGGATCGTGATCGACGGATCGGTCGAGGCGTCCTCCGTCGCGCTGCTGGGGACCTCGGGGGCTCCCGGTACGGGCACGCTCGGCTCGGTGACGGCACTCTCGGTGCCCGGCTGATTGCTGACAGTCTCCTCAGACGGAGCAGCGGTCTGCGGGACGTCGTTGTTCGCGGCAGCTCGCTCCGCGACTTCCTGAACGACGTTCGTGGTCCCCGGCTCCACACCTGCCAGCGCGGCGTCCGTGGGGTTCTCGAACGTCGGTGCGGCGTTGGCCTGGACCGGATCCGGAAGCTGGACGTCAGCGGGGGTTTCCGGCAGTTCCAGGGTGCCGCCCACGGTCAGCGCCTCGAGGGCGTTGTTGATGATGTTGGTGACCTGCAGCGGAGCGATCGGCGCCGGTGCCGGGTTGTTGACGATGGTGGTCGTGTTGTTGACGGTGGTCACGTGCTCGTGAACCGTCGTGATGCGGGTGACCTGACGGCTCTGGTAGTTGTGCCAGGGGTGGCCGTGGACGCGGTAGCCGCCGATGGGCGCTGCCGAGGGCGGGAGCAGCGGATTGCCGCAGGCGCACTGGACGCGCGGGACGCCTGCGCCGTCGACCAGAACCGCGGTGCCGGACTGCAGCACGGACTGGAAGGGGCGAGCGACACCGCCGGTGTAGGTGTGGTTGGTGACCCAGGTGTCGGCGGTCAGGATGACCGGTGACAGCGTGTTGAGGTACCACGGGATGTCGGAGGGACCGATCCCGAAGGCACTGGCCCAGGCGCGACCGGCGGCCGGATTGGCGCTCAGTTCATTGCCGAGCCGGGCGACGTCGCAGGAGGCGGTGCCGCCGGTGGCGTACAGCCCGGGGTCGGTGCCGTTCACCACCTGAACGCCCTGCTGAACCGCAACGGGGGCGCGATTCCGGAGCGTGCCGTTCTGCCGGGTGAGTGCCACCGACGACGTGAACGGGTCGGGGCCGGCCTCGTCGGCCGACCGCAGGGTCAACGACGGGAACAGGTCTTTGCCGGTCTTGTCGCTATACAGCTTCAGTGCACCGAGTCCCACCACCAGCGCGAGGACCGCGACGATGGCCGCGAGGATCCAGGTCAGCCGACGACGGCTGCGGTCGCGCGCAGCCGTGGCGCCGAAGGGCTGCGGACCCGTCGGATATCCGGACGGCGGGTACTGGGGTCCGAGCGGCGGGGGGCCCTGCGGCGGGTAGTTCATCGGTGCTCCTGCGGTAATTTCGTGCGGCACTGACCGAAACCTGGAACGGATCGGTGTTCTGCTGTAACAATCGCCGGTATCGACTCTTATGTAACGCTCAGGCGGCATGTTCGGGTGTACGGGCGACGTAGTTCATCGCTTCGGATGACACCAGGTCAAGGGACATGCGACGTCATTCGTCGACCTGCGGCGCGGTCGTCGGATTAAACTTCGGGACGACCGACCCGGTACGTGCGAATGGAACGGAAGGCGTCTACTCGTGGGCGAGACGATGGTCATCAGCGCGGGGACCGTGGTCTCCGGTGACACAGTTTTTCGGCCGGGCTGGATCGCGTCGGTCGACGGGATCATCGTCGAGGTCGGCGAGGGCGAACCCAACGAGCGCGCTGATCACGAGTTCCCCAGCGGCACGGCGGTTCCCGGATTCGTCGACATGCATGTACACGGTGGCGGTGGTGCGTCGTACACCGACGGCGACCCCGACGAAGTTCGTCGGGCCTCCGACTTTCATCGTGCCAACGGCACCACGACGACCGTCACCAGCACCGTCAGCGCCGCGCCCGCCGACCTGCTGCGGATTGTCGAACGACTGCGCACGCAGGTGCGTGCCGGGATCAGTGCGGGCATCCACCTGGAAGGCCCATGGATCAGCCACGATCGTTGCGGCGCACACGATCCCGCGACACTGCGCAGCCCCGCCAGTGATGAGATCGATCGAATTCTCGACGTCGCCGAGGGCACGGTCGCGATGGTGACGCTGGCGCCCGAGCTCCCGGGAGCGATGGCGGCGATCGACCGCTTCGTGGCTGCCGGGGTCACGGTGGCCATCGGGCATACCGACGCCACCTACGACCAAGTGCGCGAAGCCATCGGGCGAGGAGCCCGGGTGGCGACCCATCTCTTCAATGCGATGGCGCCGTTGATGCACCGCGAGCCGGGGCCGCCGTTGGCGCTGATGGACGATCCCCGCGTGGTGGTGGAACTGATCGGCGACGGCACCCACCTGCACCCGGCGCTGGTCCGTGACGTCCAGCGCGCCGTCGGCTTCGACCGTGTCGCGCTGGTGACCGACGCGATGGTCGCGGCCGGAATGCCGGACGGCGCTTACCGTCTCGGTTCGCTGGGCGTGACCGTCAGCGACGGGGTGGCCCGTATCGGTGAGACCGGAGCCATCGCGGGCAGCACGGCGACCATGGGCGGGCTGTTCGCCCGGACCGTCGCGGGACTGGTCGGCCGCAGCGGGGAGATCACGGACGAGATTCTGATCGGTTGTGCGGCAATGACTTCGGGGAATCCGGCGAGGATTCTCGGGCGGGCCGACATCGGCGCCCTGATACCGGGACGGCGGGCCGACGTCGTCGTTCTCGATTCGGATTGCCGCATCGAGAAGGTTTTCGCCGCAACGTGATGCGGAATTCTCGGTCTGCGCCGAGTATGTGATATCCGCGAGTCGCTTCCTCTGCTTTTATCCCAGTAAGGTCACAATTGAGCCGGTCGGAGACTCCGGCTGGAGCCGAAAGATTTGTGGAGGACACCAGTATGAGTTCCAAGAAGAAGAACAAAGGGCTGATCCGACGACTCGAGCAGGAGATCACTCGCCTCTCCGGTGAAGTCGTGGCATTGCGCGACGCCGTTCTCGCCCGCACCCAGCTGGCCCAGAAGGCCGCTCCTGCGAAGGCTGCCGAGAAGCCTGCGGAGAAGGCTGAGAAGAAGGCCGAGAAGCCTGCCCCGGCCGCCAAGCCCGCCGCTGCGAAGCCCGCCGCGGCCGCCAAGCCTGCTGCCACGAAGCCTGCAGCATCGAAGCCCGCAGCAACGAAGCCTGCAGCCGCCAAGCCTGCCGCCGTGAAGCCTGCCGCCGTGAAGCCTGCCGCTGCCAAGCCTGCCACCAAGGCCGTCGCAGAGCCGAAGCCCGCAGAGCCGAAGCCCGCAGCATCGAAGCCCGCCGCCAAGCCGGCAGCGCCCAAGCCTGCCGCCACCGCCAAGCCCGCAGCCGCACCCAAGCCCGCAGCCGCACCCAAGCCGGCAGCGGCCACCAAGCCCGCCGCCCCGAAGCCTGCTGCCGCAGCCCCCGCAGCAAAGTCGGAAGCCAAGCCCGCCGCTAAGTCGCCGAATGCGTCGAAGACCGTCGCAGATCTGCGCGCCGCGGCCAAGGAAGCCGGAATCAAGGGATACTCGTCGATGAAGAAGGCAGAACTCATCGCCGCCCTCGGCTAAAGAAATAGGAGGCCTTGTGCCCACCGTCGTCAAGGGAGTCATCTCCCGCACCAAGAACGCACCGACCGAACTCGTCGATATCGTGATCCCCGAGCCCGGAGCCAACGATGTGGTGGTGAAGGTGAGCACGTGCGGGGTCTGCCACACCGACCTGGCCTATGCCACCGGTGGCATCAATGACGAATACCCGTTCCTCCTCGGCCACGAGGCCGCAGGCATCGTCGAGTCGGTCGGCGAGGCCGTCACCCACGTCGAAGTCGGTGACTACGTGGTCCTCAACTGGCGCGCCGTCTGCGGTGAGTGCCGCGCGTGCAAGCGCGGTCGCCCGTGGTACTGCTTCGACACCTTCAACGCCAGCAAGCCGATGACCCTCACCGACGGCACGGAACTCTCGCCCGCACTGGGCATCGGGGCGTTTGCCGAGAAGACCCTCGTCCACGAGGGGCAGTGCACCAAGGTCGATCCGGATGCCGATCCGGCCGTCGCCTGCCTGCTGGGCTGCGGCGTCATGGCGGGTCTCGGCGCTGCGATGAACACCGGCAATGTCGGCCGCGGTGACTCGGTGGCCGTGATCGGCTGCGGCGGTGTGGGTGACGCCGCGATCGCAGGTGCCAAGCTGGCCGGGGCCACCACCATCGTGGCCGTCGACCGGGACCCCAACAAGCTGGCCTGGGCCACCGATCTCGGAGCCACGCACACTGTCGACGCGTCGGCCGTGGCCGATGTCGCCGAGGCGATCAAGGAACTGACCGACGGCTTCGGCGCCGACGTGGTGATCGACGCGGTCGGACGTCCGGAGACCTACCAGACCGCGTTCTACGCCCGCGATCTCGCAGGCACCGTGGTGCTGGTCGGCGTGCCGACTCCCGAGATGCGCCTGGAGATGCCGCTGGTCGACTTCTTCAGCCATGGCGGTTCGCTGAAGTCGTCCTGGTACGGCGACTGCCTGCCCGAGCGCGACTTCCCGATGCTGATCGACCTGTTCCTGCAGGGCCGCTTGCCGCTCGACAAGTTCGTCACCGAGCGCATCGGCATCGACGGCGTCAACGAGGCGTTCAAGGCCATGGAAGAAGGCCGCGTCCTGCGATCGGTGGTGGAGCTGTGAGCCCCGATTCCACCGGCGCCCTCCGCATCGATCGGGTCGTCACCTCGGGCACGTTCTCGCTCGACGGCGGGACCTGGGATGTCGACAACAACATCTGGGTGATCGGCGACGACGCCGAAGCGGTGATCATCGACGCCGCGCACGACGCCGCGCCCATCCTGGCCGCGGTGGGCGACCGGAAGGTGGTCGCCATCGTCCTGACTCATGCGCACAACGACCACATCGGCGTCGCACCCGAGCTCGCCGAGGCCACCGGTGCGCCGATCCTGCTGCATCCGGCCGACGAGATGCTCTGGGAGCAGACCCATCCGGGTGTTGCGCACGGCGAGCTGTCGGACGGCCAGCAGATCGTCGTCGGCGGCCAGGCACTCGAAGTGATCAACACCCCCGGTCACTCGCCGGGGTCGTGCGTGATCTGGGCGCCGTCGGAGAAGGTGCTGTTCAGCGGAGACACCCTGTTCCAGGGCGGCCCCGGTGCCACCGGTCGGTCGTTCTCGAGTTTCGACGACATCATCGCGTCGATCCGCGACCGGATTCTGGTGCTCGACGAGCAGACACGCGTCTGCACCGGTCACGGCGACGAGACCACGGTAGGTGCGGAGGCAGGTGACCTCGACGAGTGGATTCGTCGTGGCCACTGACCGTCTGCGACGGTTTCTCCCGCCCGCGCTGAGCGGCTATCAGCGTTCTTGGCTGCGAGCCGACGTCCTTGCGGGGGCGTCGCTCGCAGCCGTCGCCATTCCGGAGGCGATGGGGTACAGCTCCATCGCGCACGTCCCCTTCGGCGCGGGCCTGTACTCGCTGATCGTCCCTGCGATCGTCTTCGCCCTGGTCGGTGCGTCGCGGTTGTTGGTAGTCGGCGCCGATTCGGCGACCGCCGCCCTGCTGGCCTCGGGCATCGCAGGCCTCGGCGTCGTGGGACTGCAGCGCGACAGTGCGGAGTGGCTCGCCTGGGCCGGGCTCATCGCGCTCGTCACCGGGGGCCTGCTGCTCATCGCGTGGGTGCTGAAACTCGGCTTTCTGGGCGACTTCCTGTCGACGTCGGTGCTCGTCGGCTTCCTGGCCGGCGTCGGCGTGCTGGTGCTCACCGAACAAATCCCCGGAATGTTGGGCCTGCCCAAGCACGACGTCACCGGGGTGGTGAACAAGTGGATCGCGGTGCTCGGCGATCTGCGCGACGTGCACTGGCCCGCGATGGTGTTCGCCGGGATCACCCTGGTGGGGCTGATCGCGGTGAAACGGTTCCGGCCGTCGCTGCCGATGCCGATCATGGTGGTCGTCGGATCGATCGTCGCCGTAATGGCATTCGACCTCGACCGGTGGGTGCCGACCATCGGCCCGGTCGACGCCGGTGTTCCGTCGATCCGCTTTCCGCCGCTGTCGGAGGTGGTCGCGCATTTCCCGACGGTGCTGACCATCTCCTTCGGCTGTCTGCTGGTGATTCTGGCGCAGAGCGCGGCCACCGCCCGCAGCTTCGCGCAGCGGCACGGTGACGCGGTCGACGTGAACCGCGACATCCTGGGACTGTCGGCGGCCAACGTCTCCGCGGCGCTGACCGGGTCATTCGTGGTCAACGGCAGCCCCACCAAGACGGCGATCGTCGACCAGCAGCGCGGACGGACACAGGTGGCCAACCTGACCATGGCGATGGTGACGCTGCTGGTGGTCGCGATGGCGTCCGGACCCCTCGGGCAACTTCCCGACGCGGTGCTCGCGGCCATCGTGTTCGTCGTCGGCGTCGAGTTGATCGACTGGCGCGGCTTCGTCCGGATCTGGAAGATCCGCCGCGTCGAGTTCGTGATCGCCGTCCTCACCACCGGAGCGGTGATCGGCTTCGGGGTGCTCACCGGCATCGTCGCCGCGATGGTGATGTCGCTGCTGCAGATCAACCGCCGCCAGTATCGGCCTGAACGGTTCGTCGTCGGTGTCGGCGACCACGGGCAGCGCCGCTACCAGAGTGTGAAGCCCGGCCGCCAGACCATGCCGGGCCTCATCGTCTTCCGCTACGACGCGGACCTGTTCTACGCCAACGTCGGGCGCTTCAGCGACGACGTCATCGGCCTGATCAAGGCGGCACCCGATCCGGTTCGCTGGCTGGTGCTGGACTGTTCGGTGATCTCCGACGTCGACTACTCCGCCGCGACCGTGCTCCGCAATCTCATCGACTACGTGCACTCCGTCGGAGCCCATTTCGTCCTGGCCGGCGTGACCCCGGAACTTCGGGAGTCGCTGGAGACGGCGCGGGTGATGGCCGACGTGTCGGCCGACAGCGTCTATCCGGGGGTCGGGTCAGCGGTGCGGGCCTTCGAGGCCGCCTATCCGGCCGGGTGAAGCCTCGTTCCGAGGCGATGGACGACGACCGCTGCCGCTCGAACCGAACGGTCACCCACCTGTAGTCCCGGGCGCAGGACCTGTGCGACCGTCCGATCCGCGGCGGGGTCGTCGACCTCGACGACGTCGATCGCCTCCATGGTCCGGGCGTCGAACTGCGTGCCGGGAGACGGGACGATGAGGACGCCGCCGCGGCCGCTGATGATCCGGTCGAGTCCGGTGGCGAGCGCGGTGAACGCATCTCGGTCGCCGTCGTCGGCGTCGGCCGCGCACGTGGTGGCGTCGGTGAACAGACCGAACAAGTCGACGAGCAGGGGCAGGTCGGCCCCGGAAGCCGCCTGTCTCGTGCGAGCGCGGTCCGACTCGACGAGCCGGTCCATGGTCTGCGCCTGCCGGGCGATCACCCGCGCCAGGTCCTCGACGCGCTCGGCCACCTGCGCGATGGTCGCGTCTGCGGTGCTCTCGGAAGCAGTGCTTTCAGGATCGG
>NZ_JAAYXO010000064.1 GCF_012515855.1 Gordonia sp. (in: high G+C Gram-positive bacteria) | reverse complement strand
GCCTACAAGATCGCTCAAGTCGCCGTCGATCCGGTGGAGGTCCCGGCCGATACCGCCGAGATGATCGTCAACCGCATCATCGACAACGCCGCCGTCAGCGCGGCGTCGGTCGCCCGCCGACCAGTCACCAGCGCCCGCAGCCAGGCACAGGCCCGTCCCCTCGAGGGCGGCTCCACCGTGTTCGGCATCGAGGGTCAGTACGCACCCGAATGGGCCGCGTGGGCGAACGGCGTCGCCGTCCGCGAACTCGACTTCCACGACACGTTCCTCGCCGCCGAGTACTCACACCCGGGCGACAACATCCCGCCGCTCGTCGCCGTGGCGCAGCGCACCGGCGCCAGCGGGAACGATCTGATCCGCGGCCTCGCCACCGCCTACGAGGTCCAGATCGACCTGGTGCGCGGCATGTGCCTGCACGAGCACAAGATCGACCACGTCGCGCATCTCGGACCGTCGGCCGCAGCAGGGATCGGCACCATGCTCGGCCTCGACGTCGACACCATCTACCAGGCCGTCGGACAGGCACTGCATCTGACGACCGCCACCCGTCAGTCTCGCAAGGGACTGATCTCCAGTTGGAAGGCGTACGCGCCGGCGCATGCGGGCAAGATCGCCGTGGAGGCCGTCGACCGCGCGATGCGCGGCGAGGGTGCCCCCGCACCGATCTGGGAAGGCGAGGACGGCGTGATCGCCTGGCTGCTCGGCGGCCCCGACGCGACCTACACGATTCCGCTGCCGGGGGCCGGCGAACCCAAGCGCGCGATTCTCGACAGTTACACCAAGGAGCACTCGGCCGAGTACCAGAGTCAGGCGCCGATCGACCTCGCCCGCCGCATGCGCGGCCGGATCGGCGATCTCGACCAGATCGCGTCGATCGTCCTGCACACCAGCCACCACACGCACCACGTGATCGGCACCGGCTCGAACGACCCGCAGAAGTTCGACCCGACGGCCAGCCGTGAGACGCTCGACCACTCGGTGATGTACATCTTCGCCGTCGCACTGCAGGACGGAGACTGGGATCACGAACGCTCCTACGCGCCGGAACGTGCCGCACGCCCCGACACCGTGGAGCTGTGGCACAAGATCTCCACGGTCGAAGATCCGGAGTGGACCCGCCGATACCACTCGGCCGACCCGAACGAGAAGGCGTTCGGTGCCCGCGCCGTAATCACCCTCAAGAGCGGCGAGGTCGTCGAGGACGAGCTCGCCGTGGCCGACGCGCACCCGCTCGGTGCACGCCCCTTCGCCCGCGACCAGTACCTGGCGAAGTTCGCCCGGATGGCCGACGGTGTCGTCGATCCGGCCGAACAGGTGCGGTTCACCGCGGCAACCACCGGTCTGGCCGATCTGGCCGCCGGCGACCTCGGCGGACTCAACGTCCGCGTGCTCGACGACGTCCTGGCATCAGCGCCCGAGACCGGGGAGGGCATCCTCTGATGACTGAGCAGACCGCGACCGCGAGCACGTCGGGCCTGTTCACGTCCGGTGTCAGTGACGGCGACAAGCGGGCACGCCTGCGCGCGGCCCTCGACTCCGGCGATCTCCAACGATGGCCGGGCGCCTTCAGCCCGCTCGTCGCGAAGATCGTCGCCGACGCAGGCTTCGAGGGCGTGTACGTCTCGGGTGCGGCCCTCGCCGCCGACCTGGGACTCCCCGACATCGGGCTCACGACCCTCACCGAGGTCACGGCGCGCGGCAGCGCCATCGCCCGGGCCACCGATCTGCCGACGCTGATCGACGCGGACACCGGTTTCGGCGAGCCGATGAGCGCAGCGCGCACCATCGCGTCACTCGAAGACGGCGGCCTCGCGGGGTGCCACCTGGAGGACCAGGTGAACCCGAAACGTTGCGGCCACCTCGACGGCAAGGACGTAGTGCCGGTCCCGGAGATGCTGCGTCGGATCGCCGCCGCAGTCGAAGCGCGCCGCGATCCGAACTTCATCATCTGCGCGCGCACCGACGCCCGCGGGGTGGAAGGACTCGACGCGACCATCGACCGCGCCAAAGCCTACGTCGATGCCGGAGCCGATCTCATCTTCACCGAGGCATTGGCCGACGAGCGCGAGTTCGAAACCTTCCGCAGGGCCGTCGATGCCCCGCTGCTCGCAAACATGACCGAGTTCGGCAAGTCCCGACTGCTCACGACCCGGCAGTTGCGCGACCTCGGATTCAACGTCGTCATCTACCCGGTCACCACACTGCGACTGGCGATGGGCGCCGTGGAATCCGGCCTCTCGGCGATCGCTGCCGAAGGCACGCAAGAGTCCCTCGTGGACGGTATGCAGCATCGTGCACGGCTCTACGAATTCCTCCGCTACGCCGACTACAACGCTTTCGACCAGAACCTATTCACCTACACCAAGCCTGGGAAGTGATCATGAACGCAGAGGCAACCACCGCCATCTACAAGGGTCTGGCCGGCGTCGTCGTCGATACGACGGCGGTCTCCAAAGTGGCACCGGAGACCAACTCGCTGACCTACCGCGGCTACGCAGTCCAGGATCTGGCCGCGAACTGCTCGTTCGAGCAGGTCGCGTACCTCCTCTGGTACGGCGAACTCCCGACGGACGGCCAACTGGCCCAGTTCACCCAGCGTGAGCGCGCCAGTCGTCGGCTGGACCGGTCGGCTCAGACCGTCCTGGCCCGCACGCCCGAGACCTGTCATCCGATGGATGTCGTGCGAACCATGATCAGCTACCTCGGGACCGAGGACCCGGACGAGGACTCGACGGATCCGGCCAAGCTGATGGCGAAGGCCCAGCGGATGTTCGCGATCCTGCCGACCATCGTCGCGGCCGACCTGCGCCGTCGTCGCGGACTCCCTGCCATCGAGCCGCACCACGCTCTGGGCTACGCCGAGAACTTCCTCGCCATGTGCTTAGGCGAAGTGCCCGACCCGGTGATCGTCCGAGCCTTCGAGCAATCGATGATCCTGTACGCCGAGCACAGCTTCAACGCGTCGACCTTCGCCGCCCGCGTGGTCACCTCGACCGGTTCGGACATGTACAGCGCAGTGACCGCTGCAATCGGCGCGCTCAAGGGCGCGCTGCACGGCGGCGCCAATGAGGCCGTCATGTACGACATGATCGAGATCGATACGCCCGACCGCGCCCGTTCGTGGCTCACCGACAAGCTCGACGCCAAGGAGAAGGTGATGGGCTTCGGGCATCGCGTCTACAAGAACGGCGACTCCCGCGTGCCGACCATGCACGACGCCCTCGTCGAGATCTCCGCACATCTCGGCCAGGACAAATGGCTCACCATCTACGGCGAACTCGAGGACGAGATGGTCTCCCGCACCGGGATCCGACCGAACCTCGACTTTCCGACCGGTCCCGCGTACCACCTGATGGGGTTCGACATCGGGGCCTTCACCCCGATCTTTGTGATGAGCCGCATCACCGGTTGGACCGCACACGTCATGGAACAGGCCGCATCGAATGCGTTGATCCGTCCGCTGTCGGCCTACAACGGGCCGCAGCAGCGAAGCGTCCCGGCATAGCACCGACGACGGGAAAACAGCCCCCGAAAGGACCGAACACCACCATGTTCGCCAAAGTACTGGTCGCCAACCGCGGTGAGATCGCCGTGCGTGCGTTCCGCGCAGCCTACGAACTCGGCGCATCGACCGTAGCGATCTATCCGGAAGAAGATCGCAACTGTATCCATCGCGGCAAGGCCGACGAGTCGTATCGAATCGGGGAGCCGGGACATCCGGTCCAGGCGTACCTCGACGTCGACGAGATCCTGCGCGTGGCACGCGACGCAGGTGCCGACGCCATCTACCCCGGATACGGGTTCGTGTCGGAGAACCCCCAGCTTGCCGCGGCGTGCGCGACCGAAGGCATCGCCTTCATCGGACCGACGTCGACGGTCCTCGACCTGACCGGTGACAAGCAACGGGCGGTGACGGCCGCCCGTGAGGCCGGGCTGCCGGTACTGACCGGTTCGGTACCGTCCGCGGACGTCGACGAACTGGTGTCGGCCGCGCACGACATGACGTTCCCGATCTTCGTGAAAGCCGTGGCAGGCGGCGGCGGCCGCGGGATGCGGCGCGTCCAGCACGTCGCCGATCTGCCCGAAGCGATCGGTGCGGCGTCCCGTGAAGCCGCGTCGGCCTTCGGCAATCCGACGGTGTTCCTGGAGCAGGCGGTGGTCAACCCTCGCCACATCGAAGTGCAGATCCTGGCCGATACCCAAGGGAACGTCGTCCATCTCTTCGAACGCGACTGCAGTCTGCAACGACGCCACCAGAAGGTCGTGGAGATCGCGCCGGCGCCCAACCTCGATCCGACGCTGCGCGACCGGATCTGTGCAGACGCCGTCGCGTTCGCCAGACACATCGGCTACAGCTGTGCGGGCACCGTCGAGTTCCTCGTCGACGAACGCGGACATCACTTCTTCATCGAGATGAATCCACGCATCCAGGTGGAACACACGGTGACCGAGGAGATCACCGACGTCGACCTGGTCGCCGCACAGTTGCGCATCGCCTCCGGTGAAACGCTCGCCGACCTCGGACTTCACCAGGAGACGATCTCGATCCGCGGCGCCGCTCTGCAATGCCGTATCACCACCGAAGACCCGGCCGACGGCTTCCGCCCGGCTACCGGACGCATTACGTCGTATCGGGCGCCCGGAGGTGCGGGTGTGCGACTCGACGGCTCGGCAGCACTCGGTAGCGAGATCACCGGGCACTTCGACTCGATGCTGGTCAAACTGACCTGCCGGGGCAGCGACTTCGCGACAGCGGTGCGCCGCGAGCGTCGTGCCCTGGCCGAGTTCCGCATCCGCGGCGTCACCACGAACATCGGCTTTCTACAGTCTGTCCTCGACGATCCCGACTTCCGCGCCGGGGCCATCACCACGTCGTTCATCGAGGAACGGCCATGGCTGACGACCGCCCGACCGAGCGAGGACAAGGGCACCAAGCTTCTCTCCTACCTGGCCGACGTCACCGTCCATCAGCCCTACGGACCCCTGCCGACGCCGGTGCATCCCCATACCAAGCTGCCCGCTCTCACCTCCGAGCAGCTTCGCGCTCCGCGCGACGGGTCGCGTCAGCGACTGCTGGAGCTGGGGCCCGAACGCTTCGCCCGAGCCTTGCGCGAGCAGCAGGCCTTGGCCGTGACCGACACCACGTTCCGCGACGCTCACCAGTCGTTGCTGGCCACCCGAGTGCGCACCAGCGGACTGTCCGTTGCGGGCCCGTACGTCGCGGCAACCACCCCTGATCTCCTGTCGGTGGAGTGCTGGGGCGGCGCCACTTACGACGTCGCCTTGCGCTTCCTGAAAGAGGACCCGTGGGACCGACTCGCACGCCTCCGGTCCGCGATCCCGAACATCTGCCTGCAGATGCTGTTGCGCGGCAAGAACACGGTGGGCTACACCCCCTATCCGACCGAGGTCACCGCCGCGTTCGTGAACGAGGCCGCGCGAACGGGCATCGACATCTTCCGCATCTTCGACGCCCTTAACAGCGTCGACGCGATGCGCCCGGCGATCGACGCCGTCCGCGAGACGGGGACCACCGTCGCCGAGGTGGCGATGAGCTATACCGGCGACTTGGGCAGTCCCCGCGAGGACGTCTACACCCTCGACTATTACCTGCGGCTCGCCGAACAGATCGTCGATGCCGGCGCGCACGTGCTCGCGATCAAGGACATGGCGGGGCTGCTGCGCCCGGTGGCGGCGCGCACCCTCGTCTCAGCGCTGCGCTCGCGGTTCGATCTCCCGATCCACCTGCACACCCACGACACCCCGGGAGGGCAGCTCGCGACGTACCTCGCCGCGTGGGAGGCGGGTGTCGACGCCGTCGACGGGGCGAGCGCCGCTCTCGCCGGAACCACGAGCCAACCCGCGCTCTCGGCGATCGTCGCCGCCACCGAGAACACGTCGTTCGACACAGGGATCTCCCTCGATTCGGTCACCTCGATGGAACCGTACTGGGAGGCCGTCCGGCGAGAGTACGCGCCGTTCGAGTCGGGCATCCCGGCACCGACCGGGCGCGTGTACACACACGAGATCCCCGGCGGACAGCTGTCGAACCTCCGGCAGCAGGCCATCTCAATCGGTGTCGGCACCCGGTTCGAGTCGGTCGAGAACGCCTACGCGGCCGCCAACGAGTTGCTCCGCCGGCCGGTGAAGGTGACCCCGTCGTCGAAGGCAGTCGGTGATCTCGCGATCGCCTTCGTGGCCCAGGGCATCACCGCCGAACAGTTCGCAGCGGAGCCAGCCGCCTACGACATTCCCGACTCGGTGGTCGGATTCTTGAGCGGAGAGCTCGGTGAACCGGCTGCCGGATGGCCGGAGCCGCTCCGGACGTCGGTGATCACCGGCCGCGAGCGTCGCACCACCGAAGCCGAACTCACTGCCGACGACCGCCACGCCTTGGCGACGTCGGGGACGGTGCGGCAGGAAGCGCTGAACCGCTTGCTGTTCCCGGGACCGACGGCCGACTACCAGCAGCATCTCGACACTTTCGGCGATACATCGCGACTGCCCGCACATCAGTTCTTCTACGGCTTGCAGCCGGGCTTCGAGCATCGGGTCACGCTGCGTCCGGGCGTGGAACTGCTGATTCGACTGGAAGCGATCAGCGAGCCCGACCAGGCCGGGCAACGCACCGTCGTGATGACCGTCAACGGTCAGCTCCGATCGGTCAGCGTCCGCGACCGTGGCGTCGACCCTGAAGTCCCGGCGGCAGCCAAGGCCGACCGCGCAGATCCGAAACAGATCGCCGCGCCGTTCGCCGGGGTGGCCTCAGTCTCAGTATCGGTGGGAGACGCAGTCGCGGAGGGCGGGACCGTCGCCACCATCGAGGCGATGAAGATGGAAGCCGCCATCACGAGCCCGGTGGCGGGCACCGTCTCGCGAGTGGTGATCGTCGGTGCGAGTGAAGTGTCTCCGGGCGATCTCCTGGTACAGCTCGCCTGACGGATCGAGGACTTCGGCGTGCCCTCACCGATCTGGTACGCCGAGACGGCGAATGCCTCCCCACTGCGTGGGGAGGCATTCGCTATTCCAGAATCGGTGTCATCGCAGAATCGAGGTCAGCGGACGGCGTGCGCGGCGGCCACCAGGTTCTTCAGCGCCTGCGTGACTTCCTCGGTCGTTCGAGTCTTGAGACCGCAGTCGGGGTTGACCCACAGCCGGTCGGCAGGGATCGCGGCGAGGGCCTCCCGCAGCGAAGCGGTGACCTCGTCGGTGTCCGGAACGCGCGGCGAATGGATGTCGTACACCCCCGGGCCCACCTCGTTGGCGAAGCCGATTCCGTTGAGGTCGGCCAGCACTTCCATATGCGAACGGGCGGCTTCGATCGAGGTCACATCCGCGTCCAGCTCCGCGATCGCTCCGATCACCTCACCGAACTCCGAGTAGCACAGGTGCGTGTGGATCTGGGTCGCGTCCACAACGCCCGACGTCGACAGACGGAATGCAGTGACCGCCCACTCCAGGTACGACTCACGGTCGGCAGCGCGGAGCGGCAGCAGTTCTCGCAGTGCGGGTTCGTCGACCTGGATGATCGCCGCACCCGACTGCTCAAGGTCGACGGTCTCGTCGCGAATGGCCAGCGCGATCTGGTTGGCGGTGTCGGCGAGCGGCTGGTCGTCGCGAACGAACGACCACGCCAGGATCGTCACCGGGCCGGTCAGCATGCCCTTGACCGGCTTGCCGGTCAGCGCCTGCGCGTAGGCGATCCAGTCGACGGTCATCGGGACGCGGCGCACCACGTCTCCGAACAGGATCGGCGGGCGCACACACCGCGATCCGTACGACTGAACCCATCCGTTCACCGTGGCGAAGAAGCCGTCGAGCTGTTCGGCGAAGTACTGCACCATGTCGTTGCGTTCGGGCTCGCCGTGGACCAGCACATCCAGACCCACCTCCTCCTGCAGGGCGATCACGTCGGCGATCTCGGCCTGCATGCGGCGGACGTACTCGGCGTCGTCGATCGCCCCGGTCCGCAGTGCCTGGCGAGCCTTGCGGATATCGGTGGTCTGGGGGTACGAGCCGATGGTGGTCGTGGCGAGCGAGGGCAGGTTCAACGCTGCCCGCTGCACGTCCCGACGCACAGCGGAGTCGGTACGCGTCCAGTCTGCCTCGGTCAGGCCTGCCACCCGTTCACTGACAGCCTCGACGTGCAGGCGCGGGTCGGTGACCCGGGTAGCCAGCGCAGCGGCCGCCGTATCGAAAGTTTCCGCCTGGTCGGCTCGCCCGTTGGCGTAGGCACGCGCCAACGCCACGACCTCCGCGTGCTTCTGCGCCGCGAACGCGAGCCAACCGCGCAGCGCGTCGTCGAGTCCGTCTTCGCCGTCCAGCGTGTAGGGAACGTGGAGGGTGGAGCACGAGGTCGACACGACGAGCGTCCCGACGCGGCCGCGGAGCTCTTCGAGGGCAGTCAGCGCCCGGTCGAGGTCGGTACGCCACACATTGCGGCCGTCGACGATGCCGGCGACAACCACCTTCCCTGACAGGTCGGCTGCTTCGACGCCGGTGAGGCCGCCGGCGACGAGATCGATGCCGAGGGCTTCCACGCCGGTCCCCGCGAGCGCAGGCAGGCAGTCGCCCGCATCGCCGAAGTAGGTCTGGACGAGGATCTGCGGACGTTCACCGATCGCTGACAGCGTCCGGTACACCCGCGCCGCAAGCCCGGGCAGTTCGTCGACGGTGTCGGTGACCAGGATCGGTTCGTCGATCTGAACCCACGCCGCACCGGCTCGCGCGAGACGCCCGAGGAGGTCGGCGTACAGCGTGACCACCTCGTCGATGCGCTCCAGCGGAGCGGCGGCGCCGTCGACGGCCTTCGACAAGGCCAAGAAGGTGATGGGCCCCACGATCACCGGTCGACCGTCGACTCCGTCGGCGGCGGCCTCGGCGAGTTCCGCGAGCACCTTGGTGGCATCGAGCGCGAAGGTCGTGTCGGGTCCGATCTCCGGAACGATGTAGTGATAGTTGGTGTCGAACCACTTCGTCATCTCAAGCGGCGCGACACCATCGGCGCCGCGGGCGGCGGCGAAGTACCGGTCCAGCGGGTCGGCGATCGCAGCTACTCGCGGCGGGAGCGCGCCGAGCATCACCGCGGTGTCCAGGACCTGGTCGTAGTACGAAAACGTGTTGACGGGCACGGCGTCGATGCCTGCCTCCGTCAGCGTGCGACGGCCCGTCGCACGGAGTTGGACGGCGACGGCTTCCAGCGCCGCACGGTCGGAACGGCCGGACCAGTAGGCCTCGACTGCTCGTTTGAGCTCCCGGTTCGCACCGATACGGGCAATGCCCGGGACGGTCGCGGTGAACAGCGGGGCGATCGGTGTCGTCGAATCGACGGACATGTACTTCTCTCCTGCAAACAGTGTCGACGGTCGTCGCCTGTCCAGGGTCATGCACACAGCGGGTCGAGTCGCGGCGTGCACGAATCGACCTCGAATGGCATCGCCCTGATCCACGAGGCGGACAACCACCGGGCGCGGCGCACCCGGTACACCAGGCAGGTCTTCGGGCTCATCGGCGTGCGCTGCGCGCTCCTACTGGCCGTCGCTTCCCAGGCCGCCGATGGCGGCCCAGTGCATGTGACGGCGGTCGTTCCAACATACCGCTGCGGGTCAGCTCCGGATTCTCACCGGATTCCCTCTTTCGACGCGTGCTCCGGCATTCGGGCACGCGAACCTGTTGCGAGGCCCAGTCTAGCGACGGCCCCGCCGACGACGTACTCGCTGACGTGGCGTGGGTTTTATTCTTGCTCGATCACGGCATCGGTACCTCGGCCCGCGCCGCGAGCACCGCGGCTTGGACGCGCGACTGCACGCCGAGCTTCATCAGCACCCTCGAGACGTGGGTCTTCACCGTCGCCTCACCGATCTGCAGGCGCTTCGCGATCTGCGCGTTGGACCATCCGGCGCCCAGCCCGCCCAGGACCTCCCGTTCCCGATCGGTGAGATCGTCGAGGTCCGGCCGAGCGGTGGCAGGGCGTGCCCGAATCGTGTCGACCACCACCCGCGTCACCGCGGGGTCGAGCACGGCGTCTCCCTCTGCGACGCGACGAACCCCGGCCACCAACTCCGTACCCGAGGCCGACTTGAGCAGAAATCCGCTCGCGCCCGCCGACAATGCGCCGAGTACGTAATCGTCGAGGTCGAAGGTGGTCAGCACCAGCACCTTCGCGTCGGTGTCGGCCAGCACCTCGACCGTCGCGGCGATACCGTCGAGCTGCGGCATCCGCACATCCATGACCACCACGTCGGGCCGCAACCGCTTCGCCGCGCGCACGGCTTCGGCGCCGTCGCCCGCTTCGCCGACCACGCTGATCGCACCCGATGCTTCCAGAACCAGGCGCAGCCCTTCCCGAACCGCGGCGTGATCGTCGGCCAGGACCACGCGAATCCGACTCACGACGGCACCGCAGGAACCTGTGCGACAACCACCCAGGTGTCGTCGACCCGACCCGCCGAGGCGGTACCACCGACGCTCTCCGCACGGATCCTCATGTTGCGCACTCCCTTTCCGTCGATGACGACGTCCGTCGCGCCGACGTCGATGAGTCCGTTGACGACGGTCAGGTCGGCGACGACACCGTCCGTCGTCAGAGTCACCGACACCGGCTGCCCGGCAGCGTGCCGGGTGGCATTCGTCAGCGCCTCTCCCGCGATACGCGTCAGCACCGTCTCGGCCACCGTCGTCAACGGGTCCGGCCGTCCGGTGATCGACACCGCGCACCCGACCGACCGCGCCGCTTCCACCAGCGGAGCCAGTGAACTCCATCGGACGGTCACCGCCTCGTCTCCGTCGCCGGCGAGGACATCGATCATCGCACGCAGTTCGACGAGTGCCGCCAGACTGTTGGCGCGCATCGAGGCGACGATCGGGGTCGGATCCGGGACCTCGCGCGCCGCCTCGGCCAGAATCGCGATCGCCGAGACATGACCGGCGACGGTGTCGTGAAGTTCCCGCGATACCCGACGACGTTCCTGCGCCAGCGCCGCGGCGTGCTCGGCTTGGGCCGCACTCTGCTCCGCCCTGGTCGCCCGCAGCGTCGCGTGCACCGACTGGGCGTACCCGAGCGGTGAGATCAGGAAGGCCACCCCCAACAGTCCCGCGAGGACACCGGCACGCGGATCCACCACGATCGCGACCACCACAGCGCCGCCGAAGGTCACCGCGAAGCACCCGGTTCCGACCGCACGACGCAGGCGCGACGACCCTATCGTCATCACCACGAACAGCACGTCGGTGAACGAGATCCACAGTGGTAGCGAGATTCCCGACGGAAAGTCCAGGGCGAGCGCGACGAGCATCACCGTCAGCGCGAGCAGCGGCCTACGCGGAGCGACGAGCTGCAGCGCCAACGCGCCGAGCAGGATCAGCACCATTACCGCCGCGGTATGGCCGCCCCAGTCAGGCAGCAGTGTGAACGCACCGCTGACCCACAGCAGCACGCCGACGATGAGCGTGCCCACCGACGACACCGCGGTGGCTGAGAGCTTGGGTATCGAGGTCATCGGATCCCACTACAGCACACCGTGCCCCGGCCCGGATCCGCCGAAAAGGTGACTTCTTCCGACCGGTCGGCGGATGTGCGTGCCCATCTCAGGCGAGAACCTGAAACCATGGACCACCTCAGCGACCCCGTACTCTTCACCATTCTCGGCTGCGAGATCGGTTTCTGGATCCTCGTTCTCGGCGGGCTGACACTGCGCTATCTGCTCCACGCCGACCGCGTCTCGACCATCGTGCTGGCTGCCGTGCCGCTCCTCGACCTGGCGTTGCTGGTGGCGGTGGCACTCGATCTGTACCGCGGCGGCGACATCGGGTTCGCCCATCGGCTCGCCCCGATCTATCTCGGGGTCACCGTCGCCTTCGGGCGCCGCCTGATCGCGTGGACCGATGTCCGGTTCGCCCACTGGTTCGCCGACGGACCCCCACCGAAACCGATCCCGAAACGCGGCCCGATCCGCATGCGACACGAGTTCGCAGACTTCGCGCGCTGGTTGGCCGCCGCGGCCATCGCCGCCTCGGTGACCCTGGCCCTGGGCTACGGCGTGGCCGACGTCGCGCAGCGAACCGAACTCTTCGCCGGCTTCCAGACGCTCGGGATCATCACCGCGCTCTGGCTGCTGACCGGCCCGGTCTGGTACGCGGGCTCGTCTCGGAGCGCCGCCGATGCGTGAACTCGGACGCGGGTGATGCCCCGGGTTGCGGTGAACCGCGGGACGGTCACTGCTGCGCGGCGAACCGCTCGACCGCACGAGTCCGACCGGCGACGATCAGCACGTCGCCCTCCGCGAGAACAGTGTCGAGGTCGGCGAAGTCGAACGACCCGCCGACGTGTTGCACCGCGACGATCGTGACGTCGTATCGGCTGCGGACCCGGCTCGACTTGAGATCGATGCCGACCAGTTCGCCCGGTGTCGGTGCCTTCGCCATCGCGAAGCTGTGGTCGAACTCGACGTAGTCGAGCATCCGGGTGCCAAGCACCAGATGAGCGACCCGCTCACCCATGTCGTGCTCGGGCAGGACGACGTGGTGCGCGCCGACCCGCTCGAGGATGCGGCCGTGCTGTCGTGACGTCGCCTTGACCCACACGTTCCGAATCCCGAGCTCGACGAGCACCGACGTGGTCAACACACTCGACTCCAGATCGGAACCGATGCCGACCACGACGTGATCGAAGGCGTCCAGGCCGAGTTGCTTCAGAGCAACCGGATCCGTGGAGTCGACGACCGCGATATTGGTGAAGTCGTCAGCGTAGCGCTGCACGATGTCGGGGTTCCGATCGAGTCCGAGCACATCGACGCTCTCGCTCATCAATTCGGCGTCCAGGGAGGCGCCGAACCGACCGAGACCGATCACTGCCACGCTCGTGTCGTGCGATTGGGATTTGCGTCGTTTAGCCGACAATGGGTCGCTCCTCCGGTAGTTCGAATCGTCGGGCGCGGTCGCGGACTGCCAGCGCCGAGGCAAGGGTGATCGGTCCGAGTCGGCCGAGCAGCATCAGGACGATCAAGATGAGCTGTCCCGCATCGGGGATATCCGCGGTGATCCCCGTCGACAAGCCGACGGTCGCGAACGCCGACACCGATTCGAACAGGACCTGGTCGAGATTGAAGTCGGTCAGAAAGAGCAGGGCGAACGTCGCCGCCATGACGGCGCCCACCGCGAGTAGCACGACGGTGATGGCCTGCCGCTGCACGTCCTGGCCGAGGCGGCGGCCCATCGCGTGCACGCTGGGCTCGCCGCGGATCTCGCTCAGGATCACGTAACCCAGGACGGCGAAGGTGGCCACTTTGATACCGCCGGCGGTGCCCGCGCTGCCGCCGCCGATGAACATCAGTACATCGGTGATGAGCAGCGATCCCTCGGACATCTGTCCGATGTCGATGCTGTTGAACCCCGCGGTGCGCGGTGACAGACCGGCGAAGAGCCCGCCGAGCAGCTTGTCGTGCACCGAGAGCGGGCCGAGCGTCCCGGGATTGGTCCACTCCGAGACGGTCAGCGCGACCACACCGACGACTGCCAGCGCCGCATACGTGATGAGGGTGATTCGCAGGTGCAGTGAGAACCGCCACCTCGGGCGGGCACGTGCCGCGGCTGTGGCCATCGTCTGTCGCCAGGCGCGTGCCAGTTCGAACAGCACCGGAAATCCAAGACTGCCGGTCACCAGGGCAGCGCTGATCGGCACGATGATCCACGGGTCGCCCACGAAGGACATCAGGTTGTCGGAGTACAGGGCGAAGCCCGCGTTGTTGAACGCCGAGACGGCGTGAAAGACACCGAGATAGATCGCCCGCGGCCCGGATTCGTCGTACGACGTCCAGAATCGGAGGGCGAGCACGCAGCGACGATCGCCTCGATCGCGAGGCTGGTACCCATGATGCGGAGCACCAGGCCGCGGCCATCACTGAACTGGATCGACTTGGTCTCCGCCTGCACCGCGAGCTGCATCCGCATGCCGACGCGGCGGGCGACGACGATGCCCAGCATCGTCGCCAGGGTCATCACGCCGAGGCCGCCGATCTGGATGAGCGCGAGGATGACGATCTCGCCGAACCGCGACCAGTGTTCAGCGGTGTCGACGACCGCGAGTCCGGTCACGCACGTCGCCGAGGTGGCCGTGAACAACGCAGTGATCACGCCTGTCGCCGATCCGTCGGCGGACGACACCGGTAGCATCAGCAGTCCGGTGCTGACAACGATCACGGCCACGAAACCCACTGCCATCAGGCGCGCCGGGCGCAGCAACGGAATTCGCATCGACAACGCCTGGGGCATCAATTCTTTCTCCTCGCGGGCAGTGGGATCCGCAGGGGACCGCCGACGCAGTCTCCTCAGGCGTCAGAGATTACGCCCGCATGCCCCGGTTCCCCATCCCAGCCCGCGGCGGTCTCGATGCGCTCCTTCGTCGCTCACTCGACCAACGGGCAACACAGCAGTCTCGATGCGCTCCTTCGCCACTCACTCGACCAACGGGCAACGCGGCAGTCTCGATGCGCGCCTTCGCCACTCACTCGACCACGGGCAACGCGGCGGCCGACGGACGAAAGTGGAGGTGCTTACGACTGCCAGACCGGGTCTCGCTTGGCGAGGAAGGCCGACATCCCCTCCTGGGCGTCGCAGGTCATCGCGTTCTCGGCCATCACCTCGGTCATCGCCGCATACGCCCCGGGTTCGGTGCGGTCGATCTGGTCGTAGAACGCGCGCTTGCCGATGGCGAGGGTGTCGCCGCTGAACTGGCCGATCCGACCGGCGAGTTCGGCGACCGTCGCGTCGAGGCGGTCGGCGGGAACCGCCGAGTTGATCAGGCCCCAGTCGGCGGCGGTCGGCGCGTCGATCATGTCGCCGGTGAGGAGCATGTGCATCGCCCGCTTGCGTCCGACAGCCCGACTGAGCGCGACCATCGGCGTGGAGCAGAACAGCCCGATCCGCACGCCGGGAGTGGAGAAACGAGCGGTGTCGGCGGCGACGGCGAGGTCGCACGTCGCGACCAACTGACAGCCCGCAGCCAGCGCCATACCCTGGACCTGCGCGATCACCGGCTGTCGTACCTCGTGCACCGCGGTCATCAACGCGGTGCAGGCGGCGAAGATCTCCCGCTCGTCGTCGAGCGTGCGCTCCACCATCTCCGAGAGATCGTGGCCCGCCGAGAACGCGGGACCGTGGGCCTTGATCACGATCACCCGGACAGCGGGGTCGTCGGAGAACAGGCGCAGCGCCTCGGTGGCGGCGCGCATGGTCGCCAGCGACAGCGGGTTGCGGCGGTCGGCGTCGTCGAGGGTCAGAACGCCGATCGAGTTCTCAATGGATGCGGAGACGGTAGCGGTGGTCATGCCGCCATTGTCGCCGACCGGAAGGATTCGCGGGCTACTTCGTCAGGGCCGCGAGCACTCGGTCGGCGTGGACGTTCATGTTGATCTCCGAGGCGATCACGTCGGCGACGACACCGTCCGCGCCGATCGCGAAGGTCACCCGCTTGGTCGGCATCCCCGCCGCGCCGAACAGCGAACCGCGGCGCACACCGTAGGCCGCCGCGACGGTGCCGTCGACGTCGGCGAGGAGCGGGTAGTCCAGGGTGTGCTTCTGCGTCCAACTCTGCTGCTTGGCGAAGTCGTCGCGGCTGATGCCGACGCGCTGCACCCCGGCGGCGGCGAACTCGGCCGCCAGGTCCCGGAAGTGGCACGCCTCCTTGGTGCACCCGGGCGTGAACGCCGCCGGGTAGAAGAACAGCGCGACGGGCCCGTCGGCCAACAACTCCGACAGTCGTCGGGTCTCGCCGGTCTGGTCGGGAAGCTCGAAATCCGGTGCGGTGTCGCCGATCTTCATGCCTCGCAGCCTACGCCCCAGCGCCACTTCTGCAGCGCCACTTCCCCAGCGCCACTTCCCCACGGGCGGTGCGCGACTGTCAGACGAGACCGGCGTCGCGCATAGTGATGGCCACCTGAACGCGGTTGGTGGCGTCGAGCTTGTGGAAGATCCGTGAGATGTGCGCCTTCACGGTGGCAATCGACATGAACAGTTCGGCAGCGATTCCGGCATTCGACTCGCCGCGCGCCAGACACACGGCGACCTCGAGTTCGCGTTCGGTGAGCGCAGCGACGGCCTCCCGAGCCTCCAGACCGTGACGGTTGTCATGGCCGTCGACCACCTGTTTGATCAGTGCCGCCGTCACCGACGGGCTCAGTGCGGGTTCGCCGCCGAGCACGCGGCCGACCGACGCGACGATTTCCGCCGGGGGTGTGTCTTTGAGCAGGAAACCGTCGGCGCCCACCGCCAGCGCACGGACCACGTAGTCGTCGGCGTCGAAGGTCGTCAACACGATCACCGACGGCGGATTCGGCAGCGCCTTGAATGCGTCGGTGGCGTCGATGCCATCCATCACCGGCATCCGCAGGTCCATCAGCACCAGGTCGACAGGTGCTGCGGCGTGGAGGCGAAGCGCTTCGCGACCGTCACCGGCTTCGGCGACCACCTCCAGCGTCGGGTCGCCGCCCACCAGTAGTCGCAGCCCGGATCGGACCAGCGGGTCGTCGTCGACGATCATCAACCTGGCGCTCATGACTGCCACGGTAGCCACACCCGAAGGACGAATCGTTCGTCGGCCGTCAAATGCGTCGACTGTCGTCCGCCGCTCAGCTCGACTCTCTCGGCCAAGCCGACCAGGCCGAAACCCGATTCAGGCGCTGCTGCGGCCCGCCGGTCGCCGACCGCCATCGGATTGCTGACGACCAGATCGACGCCGCCCTGGTCGGATCCGCCGGAGATCCGCACCTGCACCGCGGTGGCCGGCGCATGCTTGCGCGCATTGGTGAGGCCCTCCTGAACGCAGCGATACAGCGTGCGACCGAGAACGTCGGGGATCCCCTCGAGATCGACATCCCGCGTGTACCGCAGCTTCATCCCGTACCCGCGGTTCTCCTCGACCAGCCCGTCGATGTCCACCGCCCGCGCCTGCGGGGACTCCGGTTCGGCGTCCCCGGGGCCCTCGCGCAGCACGCCGAGGAGCTCGCGCAACTCGGTGAGTGCGGTGGCCGACATCGCTTCGATGGTCTGCACTGCCTGGCGCACCTGATCGGGAGGCAGGTCGTCGCGGAACGTCAACGCGCCCGCGTACATGTGGATGGTGGAGATCCGGTGTGCCAGGACGTCGTGCATCTCGCGGGCGATGCGTCCGCGCTCGGCGATCTGTGCGTGCTGCACCCGTGCCTCCTGCTCGGCTTCGGCCACTTTGGCGCGGGAACGCCACGAGGCGAGCAGTTCGCGGCGGGATCCGATGTAGAGGCCCCACGCGACCAACAGCATGATCATCACCGCGGTGATGGCGAGATCCATCAGTGTCGCTTCCGGCTCATCGGGTGGCTGCCACAGGGCCGATCCGAGTGAGCACGCCACCGCCAGCAGCCCGACCGGTACCACTTCGCGCCACCGGCGGCGCGTCGCCAACGAGACCACCGAGAGCATCGCGGGCCCGGCTGCCGACACCGACACCAGCGAGACGAGCTGCGTCGCCACTGCCACGACCACCGGGAACCGCCGGCGGTAATGGACGACGACCAGCGACGCCAGCCCCAACCCCAGGTCGGCGAAGAACCACCAGCGCGCGTGGTCCCACTGATATCCGGCGCGCGATCCCCAGACGACGCCGGAGACCAGCAGCACCACGGCCAATCGCCAGAGATGGCTACGCCAGGTCAGCGGCGGTTGATAGTCCTCGGGTTGCACAGGAATCACGGTAGCCCGACCACTGTCACCACGGCTTCCGTCCCGAGTCGGTGCGACCCCCTACTTTCGGCCTACCCGGATCCGCCCGCGGGCGGATGCGGGGCGTCACGATGTCCAGCAGAATTGCTACTCATGATCACCGTTGAGCACCTCACGAAGAGATACGGCGAGTACACCGCCGTCAACGACGTCTCGTTCGCCTGCAAGCCCGGTCGGGTGACCGGGTTCCTGGGACCGAACGGCGCCGGCAAGTCGACCACCATGCGCATCATCGCCGGGCTGACCCCGCCCACCTCCGGTTCGGCGACCATCGGCGGCGTGCCGTACCGCCAGATCCCGAACCCGGCCACGCAAGTCGGCGTCCTCCTCGACGCCTCGGCACAGCACGCCGGCCGCACCGGAGCCGAGATCCTCCGACTCTCGGCCATGACAATGGGGCTGGATCCGAAACGGGTCGACGACGTCCTGGACTGGGTGAGCCTCACACCCGAGGAAGCGAGCCGCCGGGTCCGCAACTACTCGTTGGGCATGCGCCAACGGCTCGGCATCGCGAACGCCCTGCTGGCCAACCCCAAGATCCTCATGCTCGACGAGCCGGTGAACGGCCTCGACCCGGCGGGCATCCACTGGATGCGCACGCTGTTGCGCGAGTACGCCGACCGCGGCGGAACCGTTCTGCTGTCCAGCCACCTGCTCCACGAGATCGAGATCATCGCCGACGACTTGATCGTGATCGGCCAGGGACGCATCGTGGCGCAGGGCACCAAGGAGGAGCTGCTGGCGGGCACCGGCGCGCGCGTCAAGTCCGGCGACGACGCCGCGCTGGGGCACGCCCTCGCAGCGCAGGGCCTGGTCGCACATCAGGCGGCCGACGGCGGCTTCCACGTCGAAGCCGGTCCCGAGCACGTCGGCCGGATCGCCCTCGACAGCGGCATCGCTCTGGTGGAACTGCGCCAGGGCGACAACACCGGCCTGGAGGCGATGTTCCTGCAACTCACCGAACAGACCCAGCGCGAGCAGCCCGTCAACCAGGGAGCCTTCCAATGACCGCCACCTACGCCGCCGTCGACACGACCGCCGCGCCCATCCCCCTCGGTCGCCTGGTGCGAGTCGAGATGCGCAAGCTGGTCGACACCCGGGCCGGCTTCTGGCTCATCGCCTCGATGGGCCTGATCGCCGTTCTCGTCATGGTCATCATGCTGATCATCGCCTCTGTGTCCTCGCCGACCTCCGGCGACGCCAACATCGGTTTCGCCGACTTCTTCGGCTTGATGAACACGCCCACCGGCTTCCTGCTGCCGGTGATGGCGATCCTGCTGGTGACCTCCGAATGGAGCCAGCGGGGCGCCCTCGCGACCTTCACCATGGAGCCCCGCCGCGAACGCGTGGTGATCGCCAAACTGATCACCTCGCTGGTCGCCGCGCTCGCCGCGGTGGCGGTGGCGCTGATCGTCGGTGCCGTCGGCAACGTGATCGCCGGGTTGATCCTCGACGATCCCGCGGGCTCGTGGTCCATGCCGATCTCGTTCCTGACCGGTGCCACCCTCCTGCAGATCGCCGGTCTGCTGCTGGGCTTCGGCTTCGCGGCGCTGTTCCTGAACACGCCCGCCGCAATCGTCGCGTACTTCATCCTGCCGTCGGCCATCGGTCTGGTACTGGAACTGATCCCGGCCCTGAAGGAGCACGACATCGCACTGTGGATCAGTCCGAACAGTTCCGGTGCACTGATGTCCGAGACGTGGCCGGACAGCACGCAGTGGTCGCAGTTCCTGGTCTCGCACCTGATCTGGATCGGCATCCCGATGGTCTTCGGAATCCGGCGGATCATGCGCGCAGAAGTCAAGTAGCGCAGAGTTCAACCAGCAGAGCCTGCGAGCCGGTAGCGGCCGTCGTCCTCCGGGCCGGCGGCCGCTCCGCGTTCGACCAGTTCGTCCAGATGCAGCCGCAGCATCGCCAACTCCACCGGCCCGGCATACCAGGGCGCGGTCTCGACGCGGTAGATGATCCCGCGTCCGGTGAGTTCCTCCGCGCTCCGCGATCCGGTCGCCAGGAGGTCCAGGAGGCGACCCTCGCGGGCGTCGAGCGCCGCCGCATGGCTGGCGAGATCGGCGAGGAACTCCTCGCGCTCGAAATACGGCCCCTTGTGGTGATACGAGGCGATGACCTCAGCGCCGACCTCGGTCACCGCGGCCAGCGTCGCTCGGGTGTCGGCCAGGCTCGAGCCGACGTCGCTGTACATCGGGCCGAAGGTCGAGAGATCGACGTCGGCGATGTAGAAGACGCCGTCGGGCTCGATGAGGAAACCGCAGTGACCGGCCGTGTGTCCGGGCAGCGGAACCACGGTGACGCGAACGCCGCCACCGACGTCGAACACCGCGTCGTCGCCGAAGGTCCCGATGTCGGGCATCGGGTTCCACCCGTACTCCCGCCGAAAGTCGGCCTCCCACTCGCCTTCCGGCAGGCCACCCGCTCCGCGAAAGCTCTCCCACGAGGCAAGGACCGGGGCGTCCCGCTGATGAATGGCGACCGACGTCGCCCGCGCGGCGGCGTCGACGGTGTGGTCCTCGTGGAAGTGGCTGAGCAGCAGCAGGTCTGCCGGCGGCGCATCGATCTGCAGCCCAGAGTCGAGGAGCACGGTGGTGGTGCCCGCGGTGACGGTCAAGGGATTGCCGAACGGCACCCGACCGCCGTTGGGGCCGGCCCACCGGGTGACATGCGGACTCAGTTCCCGTTGCTCCACGCTCATGACTCCATCATGCCGGTCGACGTCGGATAGGCTGCAGGTCATGGATGTACTACGCCACGTCATAGTTCTGTTCCACATCATCGGTTTCGCGATCACCTTCGGTGCCTGGGCGGCCGAGGCCGTCGCCCGACGGTTCCAGTTCACCCGGACCATGGATTACGGCCTGGTGCTCTCGCTGATCACCGGTGTCATTCTGTCGGCGCCGTTCCCCGCCGACTACGAGCCGAACTACCCGAAGATCGGCGTCAAGCTGATTCTCCTGGTGATCATGGGCGCGATCCTCGGCATGGGCGGCGCCAAGCAGCGCAAGTCCGGCCAGCCGGTCCCCCGCGGGCTGTTCATCGCCCTGGGCGTGCTGTCGGCAGCCACGGCAGCCGTCGCCGTTCTCTGGTAACAGTCACCGAACCACTTCGCGGTGCCCGGCATCGAGCCGACGGGTCCAGCCCTTCCCGTCGAGGTGCTCGAGGAGCGGAATCGCCACACGGCGCGACGTTCCCAGCGCCTGCCGGGCCTGCGAGGTGGTGAACGGCTGCGGTAGTCGCGCCAACTCGCGCATCGCTCGCGCCGGAGCCTTAGGCTGCACCACCACCCCGTCGGCCAGCCGAAGCAGTCGACCGACGCGTTCGGCCGCGGCCAGCTCGCGCGTCCCGAGTTTCAACTCCGCGAGATCGTCCGCCTCGGGCGCCATGAACGGCTGCTCGGCCAGACGGCGTTCCAATTCCACCACCCCGCGCTCGGCGGGCCCCAGATTCTGTCGCTGCTCCGGCAGGAACAGCAGCCCGCCCGACGACGTGACCCCCGCACCGTCGATCACCCGGTGCATCAGGGCCCCATCGGGCAGCTCCAGCAGCCCTCGGGCCGCGCCGTCGGTGAGCCCGGCCGCCAGCGGATCTCGTTCGTGGAGATCGACCACGGCACCGCGCAGACGCATCTGCCATCCGTGCATCACCCCCGGCGCCAGCCACCACTCGTCGAACACCTCCACATCGGCGGGCACCGTCGCGGTGTCGACCCCCAATTCCGCGAGTCGGTCGCGGCGCACCGCTGTTCGCCGGGCGACCTCCGCAGCCGCACCGCCGCTGCCGTCGTCGAGCCCGGCCAGCGACTGACCCCGGCGAGCACCGTCGCCGCGGCGCCGCAGATCCGGCGGATCGACGTCGAGGACGGCAACGCCCCCGACGATGCGCCCGGCGCCCGGATCGCGCAGCACCAGGCGATCGTCGCGGCGCAGCGGCAGTTCCCGCGACAGGGTGAGGCGGAAATGGTCACGGTCGAGCATCCGTGCCCGCGCAGGCGCCGCCGCGGTCCCTACGTGAACGGTGAGCCATTCCGGAACATCGCCGTCGCCGGTCACTCGGCGAACATCCACGACGGCGGTCGTGGGCCACGGACCGGCGGCGAGCAGGGCGTCGCCGCGATGGATCTCGTCGTGCGCGATGCCGCGGAGGTTCACTGCGACGCGACTCACCGGCTCGGCCCGGTCGGCGCTGCGACCGTGACTCTGCAGGCCGCGCACGGTGACCTCCCGGCGACCGTTGCGGCCGAACAGTTCCAGCCGATCACCGGGGTGCAGGCTGCCCGCGGTGAGCGTTCCGGTGACGACGGTCCCGGCGCCGGTGATGGTGAACGAACGGTCGACCCACAGCCGCACCTGTCCGTCGTCTGCCGCTGTCGAGTCCGCGAGGACCTCGTCGAGCACCTGGCGGAGCCGGTCCAGTCCGGTCCCCTCCATTGCCGACACCGCGACCACGGGGGCAGCGGCGAGTCCGGTCCCCGCCAACTCGGCGCGCACCTGCTCAGTCACTTCCGCGATCCGGTCGGCGGTCGCGCGGTCGGCACGACTGATCACGACCACCCCGTGGTCGACACCCCACGCCGCCAATGCGTCTCGGTGATCCGACGACTGTTCGCGCCATCCCTCGTCTGCGGCCACCACGAAGCAGACCACGGGCGCCGGGCCGAGTCCGGCGAGCATGTTGGGCAGGAACCGTTCGTGTCCGGGGACGTCGACGAAACCGACCTCCCGCCCAGACGGGAGCACCGTCCACACGAAACCGAGGTCGATGGTGAGTCCGCGCCGCCGTTCGTCGGCCCAGCGGTCGGGCTCCATCCCGGTCAGCGCTTTGACCAGGGTCGACTTACCGTGGTCGACGTGTCCGGCGGTGGCGACGACGAACATCGGTCACTGCCCCGCCAGTGCCGCGCGCACGGCGTCGGCGACGCGGGCGTCGTCGTTCTCGGGGATGCAGCGCAGGTCGATGAGGGTGGCGCCGTCGTGCACGCGAGCGAGGATCGCGGGGGTCCCCAGTCGCAGCGGGCGTGCCACCGATTCGGGCAGGCGAACGGCGAATCCCGGCAGCGGCACCCCGGGCGCGCCCCCGCCGCCGACGCGACCGTCGTGGGCGACCACCGCGCCGCCGACCGCGGCGGCGAGGGTCTCGGCGCGAGCCTCGAGGCGCTGCGGGTCGGCGTGCAGGGCGGCGGCGACCGGAGGGATCGGGCCGGCCACCGTGGCTTCCAACGCGGCCAGCGCCAGCTTGTCGATCCGGACCGCGCGGGCCAGCGGATGCTTGGCCAGGCGTTGGACATACTCGGTGCGCCCCAGGATGATCCCCGCCTGCGGACCGCCGAGGAGTTTGTCGCCGCTGGCGGTGGTGAGGTCGGCGCCGTCGCGCAGGGTGGTTGCGGCGTCGGGCTCGTCGGGCAGGGTCGAGTCGGGCGCCAGCAGTCCACTGCCCAGATCCACCACCAGCGGCACGCTCCGGGATCGGGCGAGCTCGCCCAGGTGCCGCACGTCGACGCCGGCGGTGAACCCGCTGACGCGGAAGTTGCTGGGATGCACCTTCAGCAGGCAGCCGGTGTCGGGACCGATCGCGTCGGCGTAGTCGGCGAGATGGGTGCGGTTGGTGGTGCCGACCTCGCGGAGTCGGGCGCCCGTCGAGGCGATCAGGTCGGGCAGCCGGAATCCGGCGCCGATCTCGACGAGTTCGCCGCGCGAGACGATCACCTCGCGACCGGCGGCCAGGGCGGTGGTCGCCAGGACCAGCGCCGCGGCGCCGTTGTTGACCGCCAGGGCGTCCTCAGCCGCCGGGCACGCACTCAGCAACGCAGCCCGCGTCCCGGTGCCGCGCTTGCTCCGGACGCCGGTGTCGAGGTCCAGCTCGACGTCAACGTAGCCCGCCGCATCGGCGATGGCCGCAACGGCCGCGTCGCTGAGCGGGGCGCGCCCGAGATTTGTGTGGACGATGACACCGGTGGCGTTCAGCACCGGGGTCTGCGTCGACGGCCGTGTCGAGTCCAGCGCGGAAACCACTGCGGCGGCGACCTCTTCGGGGGCCAGTTCGCCCCGACGTGCCCGGCCGGTGACCGCTTTGACGACATCGACCACGGCGGCCTCGGCCAGCCGCGATCGAGCCTGCGCCACCTCGTCGAGCGCGAGGAGGGCGTCGGTCCGCGGGATGGCACGTCGCGGATCGTCCTGTGCCGCAGGCTGACTCACAGCTGCTCCTCGTAGACCTCGACGACCGGAACGTTGGCGGAGACGGACGGGAATCGAACCCGCCAGACCGAGGTACTCGGCCTCACCGGTTTTGAAGACCGGGGAGCCCACCAGGTGCCCAGACGCCTCCGCTCACCAAGATAGCCGTCTATTCTCAGGCCTGTGACACAGGTTGACGCGACACCCGCCAAACGACTGACCGATTACGCACACGGCGGCGGCTGCTCGTGCAAGATTCCCGCGGGGGAACTCGAGGACGCCGTCCGGGGCCTGACCGGGCAGAACTCCCCCGATGTTCTGGTGGGCCTCGACGACGGCGACGACGCCGCAGCCGTGCGGATCGCCGACGGGACGGCCGTGCTCTCGACCGCCGACTTCTTTCCGCCGGTGGTCGACTCCGCCTACGACTGGGGCGCCATCGCCGCGGCCAACGCGCTCTCGGACATCTATGCGATGGGCGGCCGCCCGGTGGTCGCGATCAACCTAGTCGGCTGGCCGCGCAGTGAACTGCCGATGGAGTTGATGACCGAGGTGCTCCGCGGCGGCCTCGACATCGGCACGCAGGCCGGCTGCCCGGTGATCGGCGGACACACCATCGACGACCCGGAGCCTAAGTACGGCATGGCCGTGACCGGCATCGCCGACCCCGATCGCCTGCTGCGCAACGACGCGGCGGAGGCCGGCCTGCCGATTTCCCTCACCAAGCCGATCGGCGTTGGTCTGCTGAACAATCGGCACAAAGTGACCGGTGAGCGGTTCGAGCACGCGATCGCGTCGATGACCACGCTGAACCGCGACGCCGCCGACGCCGCCCTCGCGGCGGGCGCGCGGGCCGCGACCGATGTGACGGGCTTCGGTCTGCTGGGTCACCTGTACAAGATGTGTCGCGCCTCGGGCATCGGCGCGGTGCTCGAGGCGTCCGCCGTGCCCGAGATCGACGGGGCACGGCAGACGTTGAACGACGGCTTCATCCCCGGCGGGACGCGCCGCAACCTCGACTGGGTCCGACCACACCTGCAGATCGGCTCAGGGGTCGGCGAGAACGACTTGCTGATGCTGGCCGACGCCCAGACCTCCGGCGGCCTGCTGGTGATCGGTGAGGTCCCGGGCTATCCGGTGATCGGCTACACCGAGGTCGTGGAGCGTCCCGGCATTACGATCCGGTGATCGAGTCGTCGACGATGCCCGCGGCCCGCCGGGCTGCGAGCCTGCGCTTCTGCGGTTCGATGGTGTAGCGCGGGTCCTTCGCCGAATCCAGACCCGCGTGGAAGACGCCGAAGCGGGTGCACGCCGAGGCCGCCACCAGGGCCGCCCCGGACAGCGCGGCGAGCGCGCGCTTGCCACGGCCCTCACGACCACCGCTGACCAGGGCTCCGACGCCCCCGGCGACGGCGAGCGCCTCCGCTGTGCGGAGGTAGGCGCCCGGCTTGCCCTGATGCAGCGGCTCGGCTGCCACCGGATCCATCCGCGACTCCATGAGCCGGGTGGCGGCGAGGTCGCCGATCACACCGAGCACAGCGAGGTTGCGCGCCGGTCCCGCCTCCCGTGCGGGCGTGGTGACCAGGGCCAGCCCGCCCGCCGCGAGACTCGCGGAGCTCACGAAGACGAACGGCAGATCTCGATGCATCGCATGCCACGTCGGCATCGCGGTGTCGCCGAGCAACACCGCAGTGTAGGCCGCCAGCGGTGCTCCGAGCGCAGCCGCGCCGAAACCGGCGGGCGTCTCCACTGCGCGCAGGATCGGACGCAGCGGCCCCAGTGGCAGCCGGTCGTCGAGCATGCGGTCCACTTCGCCGGCCGCGGCCACGCCGATCGTCCCGCTGAAGCTGACGAGGATCCAGGAGCCGACGCTCATCGGCGAGGTGACCTTGAAGGTCCGCAGCATGTGCAGAAAGCGTTCGGGGCGGCCGAGATCGGCCATCAGCGCCACCGCTCCGGCACCGGCGGCGCCGAGCCCTGCCAGCCGCGCGTTGCGGCGCAAGGCCTGGTGTCCGGTCAGCTGGGCGCCCGCGGCGAGCAGTCCGGATCCACCGGCGATGCCGCCGAGGACCAGGTACGCGGCGACCTCGGTCTCCCAGGGCGGCGCCTTGACCACCGGATGTCCGTAGTAGCCCCGCTCGTCGAGATGCTCCACCTGCGCCTGCGGCACCATGAGGTCGTCGCCGCCACGACGGTTTCCACCGCCCTTGCGCTTGCCCTTGCGGGGCGGACGCGGCGGTCGGAACTGGTCGAAGTCCGAGCTCGTCATCGACGACCTCCGCGGCCGGTGCGCGACCCGAGGAACGAGACGGCAGCCGCAGCCACCATGCCTGCGACGGCCACACCCGCGCGCCGATACATGCTCGGCAGGTCCGCGGTGCACACCCGCGGATCGGGCGGCAGGCCATAGACCTCGGGTTCGTCGAGCAGCAGGAACACCGAGCCGGTGCCGCCGACGCCGTCGTTGGGGTTGGCGCCGTACAGTCGCGCCTCGGTCATGCCCTCGGCGTGCAGCTGCGCCACCCGCTCGTGCGCCTTCTCCACCATGTCCTCCCGCGTACCGAAGGAGATCGACGTGGTGGGACAGGTCTGGGCGCACGCGGGCGTCTGGTCGTCGCGCAGGCGGTCGTAGCAGAGGGTGCACTTCTGGGCGATCCCCCGGTTCGGGACCTCCGGCTGCTCGCCCTTGCGTTCGCCCTCGCGGGTGGTCGGGGCCACGGTGCCGTCGCTGCGGCGTTCCACGACGCCGAACGGGCACCCGGCGACACAGGTGCCGCAGCCGTTGCAGACGTCGGCCTGCACCACCACCGTGCCGAACTCCGTGCGCATCATCGCGCCCGTCGGGCACACGTCGAGGCACCCGGCGTGGGTGCAGTGCTTGCACACGTCCGAGGACATCAGCCAGCGGAACTCGGGGGTGTCGGGCGGGGTGAGATCTGCGGGTTCGGCGACCGGCGCACCGGCCTCCGCGCCGCGGATCTGCGGCATGCCCAGCGACACCAGTTCGGCACCTGATGTGCGTGCCTGCTCGATGCGGTCGGCGTCCTGTTCGATGAACGCGACGTGGCGCCAGGTGCTGGCTCCGAGCGAGACCGAGTTGTCGTACGACATGCCGGTGAACTCGAGGTCGCCGTCGCGCGGGTTGTGATTCCACTCCTTGCACGCCACCTCGCAGGCCTTGCAGCCGATGCAGATCGAGGTGTCGGTGAAGAACCCGCGTCGATCCTCGTGGGGGTGCCAGTGGGCGTCGGCGCTCGGGTCGCTCGGCCCGGTCAGCTGACCCATCAATCCTCCTCGTGCGGCGTGCGTTTCGGTACGTCTGTCTCGACCGTAGCCCCGGCACGACGTTGGTACTCGAGCACCAGCGCGTTGAGCGCGGCACCGCGCGGTCGTCTGCCTGCCACCACCGCACACGAGCCGACCTTCGACTCCTGGATGTACACGTTGGGATCCATCGCCACGCCGACGAGGTCGTTGGCGGCGTCGCCGGTGACGACCGCGTCGCTGCCCACACCCCAGTGGTAAGGCAGGCCCACCTGGTGGACCACCGCGCCGTTGATCTCCAGCGGCTTCATCCGGTCGGTCACCAGGACACGCGACTCGATGGCGCCGCGCGGGGAGATGATGGTCGCCCAGCCCTCGTTCTCCAGGCCGCACTCCGCTGCCAGCTCCGGCGAGACCTCGCAGAACATCTCCGGCTGCAACTCCGACAGGTACGGCGACCACCGACTCATGCCGCCCGCCGTGTGATGCTCGGTGAGCCGGTACGTGGTGAACACGTACGGGTACACGTCGGCGCCCGGCTGCCCGGCGCTGGGCGCGCCGAGGTTGTCGGCCCGCGGAATCGTCAGTCGGGTCGGCGCCTGCTGCTGATCCGGGTACAGCGCGTTTCGGACCGGCGACTCCTGCGCCTCGTAGTGCGTCGGGAGCGGCCCGTCCACCAGACCGGTCGGCGCGAACAGCCAGCCCTTGCCGTCCGGCTTCATGATGAAGGCGTCGTCGCCCGCGATCGCGTCGGCGCCCACGGCGCCGGGCTCCGGCACCGATCCCGGCGCGCAGTCGATCGGGAAGTCCGGCACGTCGTCGCCGGTCCAGCGGCCCGCGTCGGCGTCCCACCAGACATACTTCTTGCGTTCACTCCAGGGCGTGCCGTCCGGTGCGGCCGAGGCCCGGTTGTAGAGGATCCGGCGGTCGGCGGGCCACACCCAGCCCCACTCGCTCTGGCTGACCCCGTCGCCGCCGTTCGGCACGCGGCGCGCGGACTTGTTGACACCGCCGGCGTACACGCCGGTGTAGATCCAGCAGCCGGCGATGGTGGATCCGTCAGCCTTGAGCTGCATGTACGTGTCGAGCGGCTGCCCGGCGTCGGGCCCATCGACGTAGCGGCCGTTGATCTCGGCGAGCACCGCCTCCGGTTCCACGTCGCCGTGCTCGTCGAGCGGGTAGTCCCACGTCAGGTCCTGCAGCGGCTTGTCTCGCGGATCGGTGGACTCGGCGACCCGTTCGCGGATGCGACGCCCGAGGTCGTAGTAGAAGTCCAGTTCGCTCTGCGCGTCTCCCGGCGGCGCCACGGCCTGATGGCGCCACTGCAGCATGCGCTGCGTCTGGGTGAACGAGCCGGCCTTCTCCACGTGCGTGGCCGCGGGCAAGAAGAAGACCTCGGTCGCGATGTCTTCGGTCTTCAACTCGCCCGAAGCGATCTCCGGCCCCTCCTTCCACCAGTTGGCGGATTCGATCATGTTGAGGTCGCGGACCACCAGCCACTTGAGCTTCGACATCGCCATCCGCTGCTGACGCGCGTTGGCCGAGCCGACGGCCGGGTTCTGACCGACGATGAAGTACCCGTCGACGTTGCCCTCGAGCATCTCGACGACGGTCTGGTACGTGCCCGCCGGGCCGTTCAGTCGCGGCAGGTAGTCGTAGCACCAGTCGTTCTCGGCCGTCGCGGCGTCGCCCCACCAGGCCTTGAGCAGGCTGACCGTGTACTCCTCGGCGTACTGCCAGTAGCCCTTGCCGGTGGTCGGACGCACCGCGGCGAGATAGCCGGCGAACGTCTCGTGCTTGCCGACCGACGGCATCGGCAGATAGCCGGGCAGCAGGTCGAACAGCGTCGGAATGTCGGTGCAGCCCTGGATGCTGGCGTGCCCGCGCAGCGCCATGATGCCGCCGCCGGGACGACCGACGTTGCCGAGCAGCAGTTGCAGAACGCTCGCGGTGCGGATCACCTGTGCGCCCATCGTGTGCTGGGTCCACCCGGTGGCGTAGCCGAAGCAGCCGGTCCGCTCGGGACCGGAGTTGTCGGCCAGGGCGCGGGCCAGATACTCGAACTCGACCTCGGCGATGCCGCACATCTGCGAGACCATCTCCGCGGTGTAGCGGGCGTAGTGCCGCTTCAACACCTGGAACACCGTGCGCGGGTCTTGCAGCGTCTCGTCGCGCAGCGGACCGTTCTCGTCCTCGGCGTACTGCCAGGTGCTCTGGTCGTAGGTTCCGGTC
>NZ_JAAYXO010000063.1 GCF_012515855.1 Gordonia sp. (in: high G+C Gram-positive bacteria) | reverse complement strand
CATCTGAACTGACAGCATCTGGGCCGACGAGTTCGACGTGCGCGCCGTCGTCGGATCGGGTGTAGACCAGTTGCGCGGGATTCCCGCAGAACAGGGGCTTCAGGTTCCGGTGCCTCAGGGCGGCGATCCGCGTGCCGTCGTCCAGCAGGCGGTGCGTCTGTGCCAGTGCCATCGTCATCAACGGTCCGTGCACCACCAACCCGGGGTAGCCCTCCACCCGCGTGGCGTACGGCCAGTCGTAGTGGATCCGGTGGGCGTTGGCGGTTGCCGCGGAGAAGCGCATCAGCAGAGTCGGATCGGTGCGCAGGTCCCACCGGTCCGCACCTGCCGGAACCATCGGGCGGCCCACCGGAACAAACGCGGCGGCCGGATCGGGGTCGGCAGCCGGGGCGTCCGAGGTGGGGGCCGCCTCGCGGTAGATCAGGTTCTGTTTCTCCACCACGGCCGCGGTGCCGTCGGGCGCGACGAGCGTCGTCGACACCACGACCACCGTCAGTGCGCCGCTGCGACCGTTCTTCTCGGTCACCGATTCGACGATCGACTCCCGGCGCACCCGGTCGCCGACGCGGACGATGCCGGGAAACTCGACCGAGCCGCCGGCGAACATGCGGCGCGGCAGGTCGATCGGCGGCAGGAACGACCCGCGGCGCGGGTGCCCGTCGAGGCCGAGTTCGCTCGACGGCGCCCATTCGGGCAGGGCCACCCAGTGCCACAGCGGAGGCAGCGGGTCGCCGGCCTCGGGGGTCGGCAGGCCGTCGTCGAAGATCTGGGCGAGGGCCCGGACCCGGCCGGGGTCGAAGATCTCCTCGGTCACGACCGTGTGCGGTTGCCAGTCGGTCACATCAATCGCCCGCCGGTCACCTCGAGCACGGTGCCCGTCATGTATGACGACAGATCAGACGCGAGGAACGTGGCGACCGAGGCGATCTCGCTCGGCTCGCCTGCGCGGCCCATCGGGATCTCGGCCATCTTCTGGTCCCAGATGCGCTCGGGCATCGCCTCGGTCATCGCGGTGCGGATGAGCCCGGGCTGGATGCAGTTGACGCGAACGCCGGCGTGCGCGACCTCCTTGGCCGCCGCCTTGGAGAGGCCGACGATGCCGGCTTTGGCCGCCGAGTAATTGGTCTGGCCGACGAAGCCCACCTTGCCGGAGATCGACGACAGGTTCACGATCGCGCCGCTGCCGCGCTCGCGCATGTGGGCCGCGGCCGCGCGGGTGCCGAGCCAGGTGCCCTTCAGGTGCACGTCGATCACCTGGTCGAAGCTCTCCTCGCTCATCTTGCGCATGGTGGCGTCGCGGGTGATGCCCGCGTTGTTGACCATCACGTCGACGCCGCCGAAGGCGTCGATCGCGGCGTCGATGAGGGCCTGGACGTCGTCGGCGGAGGTGACGTTGCAGGCCACGCCACGCGCGATGGTGTCGCCGCCGAGTTCGGTGGCCGCTGCCGCGACCTGCTCGGCGTTCATGTCGCCGAGCACCACGTGGGCGCCCTCGGCGATGAATCGTTCGGCGATCGCGTAGCCGATGCCCTGTGCGCCGCCGGTGATGACGGCGGTCTTGCCGGTGAGAAGTCCGGTCATGGTGATGCTCCTAAAAGTGTGGGAAAGCCGATTGGGACGGCTAGCGAATCCGCTTCAGAATCTGCTCCGCGCGGTCGACGACGGGCTTGTCGACCATCTGGCCGTCGACCACCGCGACCCCGTCGAAGTCGACGGCGTCGACGATCGTCCGCGCCCATTCGACCTCCTCGTCGGAGGGCGCGAAGGCGGCGCCGGTCGGGGCCAGCTGGCGGGGATGGATGCACAGCTTGCCCGCGTAGCCGAGGCGGCGGGCGTGGGTGACGGCCGCGGTGATGCCGTCGGCGTCGTCGACGCCCGCGGTGACACCGTCGAGCGGACCGGCCAGGCCCGCCGCTGCCGAGGCGAGCACCAGGGCGCTCCGGCTGGCCAGCAGCGCGTCGGTGTCCAGCGGGTCGACGCCGAGCTGCGCGGAGAGGTCGAAGGTGCCGATGGCCAGGCGCACCACGCCGGGGATCGCGGCGATCTGCGGGGCGTTGAGCACCCCGAGGGCCGTCTCGATGAGGGCGATGACACCGCAGCCGGTGACCTCGGCGACCTTCTGCACGATGTCGGGCGACTCGGCCTTGGCGACCATGATGGTGGCGCCGAGGCCGGTGAGGGCGTCGAGGTCGCCCGCGAAGTACCCGGTGTCGGCGGCATTGATCCGCACGGCACAGGGATGGCCGGTGGCGACCCACTCGGTGACGTGCCCGCGGGCGATCACCTTGTTGTCGTGGGGGACCGCGTCTTCCAGATCCACCACCACCAGATCGGCGCCCGCCGCGGCGGCCTTCTCGAAACGTTCGGGCCGGTCGCCGGGGACGAACAGGAGGGTGGTGGCGGCCCGGGCGAGATCGGTGGAGGTCATGGTTTCTGCGCGTCCTTCTTTGCTTGTTTGACGAGACCGCCGCCGATGATCAGCCGCTGGATCTCGCTGGTTCCCTCGTACAGGCGTAGCAGACGCACATCGCGGTAGATGCGTTCGACGGCGGTTTCGCGCATGTAGCCGCTTCCGCCGTGCACCTGAACGGCCTTGTCGGCGACCTCGCCGACCATCTCGGTGCAGAACAGCTTGGAGACCGACGGGGCGATCCGGCGGTCTTCGCCCGACACCCACTTGGCCGCCGCGTCGCGCACCAGGGCGCGACCGGCCGCGATGCCGGTGGCCATGTCGGCGAGGTGTGCCTGGACCAGCTGGAAGTCGCCGATCGGGGTGCCGCCCTGGGTGGTCACCGCGGCGTGGCGCAGCGACTCGTCGAGGGCGCGCTGGGCCGCGCCGACGGCGAGACCGGAGATGTGGACGCGGCCGCGGGCCAGCGAGATCATCGCGGCGCGGTAGCCGACGTCCTCGGCGCCGCCGACCAGTGCGGACGCGGGCACTCGCACGCCGTCGAAGTGGACGTCGGAGGTCAGGGCGCCCTGCTGGCCCATCTTCTGATCGTGTTCGGCCACCACGACGCCGGGGGTGTCGGCCGGGATCAGGAACACCGCGATGCCCGCGCCGTCGGCATCCGCCGGGCGGGTGCGGGCGAAGGTGACGAAGAGGTCGGCGGTCGGGGCGTTGGTGATGAAGCACTTGGCGCCGTCGACGACCCAGTCGCCGTCCTCTTGCTGGACGGCCTTGGTGCGCAGGCCGGACGGATTAGACCCGGCGCCGGGCTCGGTGAGGGCGAACGATGCGACGACCTCGCCCGACGCGATCTTCTCGAGCCACGTCGACTTCTGCTCGTCGGTGCCGAAGTTCACCAGGACCTGTCCGGCGATGCCGTTGTTGGTGCCGAACATCGAGCGCAGCGCGAGGCTGGTGTAGCCCATCTCCATCGCGAGTTCGACGTCTTGCGCGAGGTCGAGGCCGAGGCCGCCCCACTCCTGCGGGATGGCGTAGCCGAACAGGCCCATGTCCTTGCAGGCCTGGCGCAGATCCTCGGGAATCGCGTCGTTGTCGGCGATCTCGCGTTCGCGGGGGATCACGCGGGTGGCGATGAACTCGCGAACGGAGTCGCGGATGTGTGTGAAGTCTTCGGCACTGACTTGAGACATGGTGGCCTTCCGGATAAGAATTCTACTAACCTGTTAGAAAATGGACTCTATATGAGCCCGGCCGAACTCGGCAACAGTCGAGCGACCAGCGTGAATGCTTGAGTAGCGGACCTCCGATACCGCGGCACGACCACCGGCGCAGGCACGACCAGAAGGGTGTAACCGCACATGTCTCTGACCAAAGACGAAGAAGAAATGGTCGCGCTGGTCCGCGATTTCATCGATCAGCGCGTGGCTTCGCGGGTGCGCGAGTTCGAGGAGGACGACATCTACCCGGAGGAGTTCATCGAGCAGATGAAGGAGCTCGGCTTCTTCGGCCTGCTGGTGCCCGCCGAGCACGGTGGCGTCGACGTCAGCATGGCCTGCTTCGCCCGCGTCTGCGAGGAGCTCGCGCGCGGTTGGATGAGCTTGGCGGGCGCCATCGGCGGCCACTCGGTGATCACCTACCTGATCAAGACCTTCGGCACCGACGAGCAGCAGCGCAAGTACCTGCCCGCGATGGCGGAGGGCCGGATTCGCGCCACGATGGCGCTGACCGAGCCCAGCGGCGGCAGCGATCTGCAGGCCATGCGCACCCACGCCGATCCGGTGGACGGCGGCTTCGTCATCAACGGCTCCAAGACGTGGATCTCCAATGCCTCGCACTCCGGTCTCATCGGTCTGCTGTGCGTCACCGACCGTGAGGCGTCCCCGTCGCACCGCGGGATGAGCGTGATCCTGGTGGAGCCCGGGGAGGGTTTCACCGTCTCGAAGAAGCTGCCCAAGCTCGGCTACCGCGGTGTCGAGGCGTGCGAGCTGGTGTTCGAGGACATGCGGGTGCCCGCCGACGCCGTGCTCGGCGGCGTCCCGAACGTGGGCTGGGGGCACATGATGCGCGGCCTCGAGGTGGGTCGCGTGCAGGTGGCCTCGCGTGCGCTCGGCGTGGGGCAGGCGTCGCTGGAGGCGGCCACCCGGTATGCGCAGGAACGCGAGTCGTTCGGCAAGCAGATCTGGCAGCACCAGAGCGTGGGCAACCTGATCGCGGACATGGCCACCAAGCAGCAGGCCGCGCGCCTGTTGACGGTCGACGCCGCACAGAAGCTCGACCGCGGTGAACGCGCAGACCTCGAGGCGGGCATGGCGAAGCTGTTCGCGTCGGAGACGGCGATGCAGCTGGCGCTCGATTCGATCCGCGTGCACGGCGGCTATGGGTACTCGAAGGAGTACGACGTCGAGCGCTACTTCCGCGACGCGCCGCTGATGATCGTCGGTGAGGGCACCAACGAGATCCAGCGCAACGTGATCGCCGCCCAGCACATCGCGCGGAACAAGATCTGATCGGAGCTGTCGTGACTGTCTCGAACCGTCCCCTGGCCGGCGTCCGCGTCGTCGAGTTCGCCAGTTTCGTCGCCGGCCCCAGCTCCGGGATGGCGCTGGCGCAGCTCGGCGCCGAGTTGATCCGCGTGGATCCGATCGGCGGAAACGTCGACTACCGCCGCTGGCCGCTGGCCGCGGAGACCGGGGCCAGCCTGTACTGGAACTCGCTGAACCGCGGCAAGAAGTCGGTGACCCTGGACCTGCGCTCCGACCGCGGCCGCGACCTGCTGCTGTCGTTGGCGACCGCCCCGGGACCCGATGCGGGCATCGTCATCGACAACGCGGTAGGCCGCTCGTGGTTCTCGTACGATGCGCTGTCCGCGCGCCGGTCCGACGTGATCGCGGTCCGAGTAGAAGGTCGTGCCGACGGCTCGGCCGCCGTCGACTACACGGTGAACGGCGACTCCGGCGTCGCCTCGATGACCGGGCCCACCGAGACCGATCGACCGGTGAACCACGTGCTGCCCGCGTGGGATCTGCTCTGCGGTCAGGAAGTGGTGACCGCGGTCTTGGCCGCGCTGCGCCGACGTGACCGGACCGGCGAGGGCGCACATGTCCAGATCGCGCTGTCGGACGTTGCGATGGCGGCCGTGGCGAATCTCGGCTGGTACTCCGAGGCGGCCGAGAGCGGTCCGCGCGCCCGGCACGGCAACCACATGTACGGCGCGTTCGGCACCGACTTCGCCGCGGCCGACGGTGGTCGCACGATGGTGGTGGTGCTGACACCGCGGCAGTGGGCCGCGGTCGGCGCCGCGACCGGGACGACCGAGGTGTTCGCCGCGCTGGAGGGGTCACTCGGCGCGGACTTCCAGACCGACGAGGGCCGGTACGCGCATCGGGAACTGATCGAGGCCGTCCTCAAACCCTGGTTCGCCGCCCGATCGACGACGCAGGTGCACGACGAGCTGTCGGCCGCCGGCGTGCTGTGGGGGCCGTACCGGACCACCGCCGACGTGGCCGCCGACTTCGCCGCCGACCCGGCGGGCCGCCCGGTCCTCATCAGCCTCGCGCAGCCGGGTATCGGCACCGTGATCTCGGCGCACTCGCCGTCGCGATGGGACTCGTCGTACTCGGGCAGCGCGCCCGCGGCGGACCTCGGCAGCGACACCGACGCCGTTCTCGCCGAGGTGTTGGGGCTCAGTTCCGACGACCTGCGCGGCCTGCACGACGACGGCGTGATCGCCTGAACGCAGGCAGGTCGCGGTGCGCGATTCTGTGACGCGGGTCGCGGGTGGTCGATCGACTGGGCGAAGGTAGATCCGAGCTTCCGCGCCCGGCGGTCGTCGAGAGGAACCGTCAGATGCCCCAGTCGCGTTCAGAGGAGCAGTCGCGTTCAGAGGTGCAGTCGCGGTCAGTGCTGCCTTCGGCGGCGGTGGCAGCGGTCGCGGTGACGTTGATCGTCCTGGCCGTCGCCGACCCGGTGGGGCTGCTCGCTCCGGTCGGGTGGTCGGGCGGCAGTCTCTGGCCCGACGGCGGCCTGTGGGCGCACGCGACCCTGCTGGTCTACGTCCCGGTGGTCCTCGCGGTCACCTGGTGGGCGGTGCGGGCCGTCACGCCGTCGCGCGGGCTGTTCGGCAAGGTCGTCCTCTCTGTGTTGCTGGCGTCCGGGCTGGGCAAGGCCGCGGCAGCGACGCTGGAAGCCGGTGATCTGTGGGCCGGTCTCTGGGCGTCGAGCTACTCGCTGGCCAAGGCTCTGCCCCTCGCGCTCGTCGCGGCCACCGCGGTAGCGGTGGTTCGACGAATCGGTGCGTCGCGTGTCGACGCAGCGCCGGCCGATGGAGATCAGGCAGCCGATACCGATGAACCGATCGAGATCGATGACCAGTCGAGGCGACTGACGTCCATCGGGTGCGGCGCGCTGATCTTCGCCGCGGTGGCGCCGCTGATGACGTTCTGGTGGACCGCTCCCGTCTATACCGCCTAGACCCCGACGCCGAGCGCAGCGCTTGGATGGGGCGCGGCGCTGGTCGGGGTGCTGGTGCTGGCGGCGAGCACGCTGCTCGCCGGCGGGCTTCGTCGACCGCTCGACGCCGGATCCATGCCGAGATCGGCGATCTTCCTCGACGGTTGGTTCGCGGCCCTGGTCGGTGCGGTGATCGCGGCCGTGATCGGCGCAGTGGTCGGACTCGTCACCGGCGACGGTTTCGGCGGCGACCTGTGGCCGCTGATGGCGCTCTACGTGCGGCTGGCCGACATGCTGGCGTTTGCCGTGTGCTTCGGTTGGATCGTCGGTCTGGCTCTGCTGCTGCGTCCCCGCCGGGTGTGGGTGGTCGCTGCCGCGATCGGTGCGGTGGCGCTGGTGGTCGTGGGGACGCTGTCCGGTCCGGTGGTCCGCGACGCGGCGACGGCGGTCCCGGCCAAGGCCGATCGCCTTGCCCCGTTGACGGCCGACGGCATCCGAATCGTCGACGACGCCGGGCGCGACGTGCTGCTGCGCGGCGTCAACGTGAACCAACTCGTTGACTTCTATGCCAAGCGTGCCGAGGTCCCGTCGACCACACCGTTGACCGCGGCCGACTTCAATCAGATCGCGTCCTACGGATTCAACGTGGTGCGCCTGGGCATCTCGTGGTCGGCGCTGGAGCCGACCCGCGGTCAGTACGACGAGGACTACGTGCGGCAGATCCGCACCGCCGTCGACCAGGCGGCGGACGTCGGGCTCTACACCGTGATCGACATGCACCAGGACGGCTGGTCGGCGGCGCCGACGCCGGAGGGCGAGAACTGCCGGCCGGGCACCGAGCCGATGTGGGGATACGACGGCGCGCCCGCCTGGGCCACCGTCGACGACGGCGCCCCGCGCTGCCAGTTCACCGGCCGTGACATCTCACCCGCGGGCGACCGCGCGTTCGAGAACTTCTACCACAACACCGACGGCATTCAGGATCACCTGGTTCGCGCCTGGGGTCGGATCGGCGAGGAGTTCGGCAACGACCCGGCCGTCGCGGGCTTCGACCTGCTGAACGAACCCGGCTTCGGCGAATCGGCGCCGGTCACGACCACCGTGCTGCTCGGAAGGTTCTACGGCAGGGCCATCGACGCGCTCCGCGACGCGGGTGCGCGCCAGCTGGTGTTCTTCGAACCCAGCCTGCTCTGGTCGGGCATGGCGTTCGAAGCGACCGTCCCCGCAGACTTCACCCGCGACGGCAACATCGTCTTCGCCCCGCACCTGTACGCGGAGTCGATCACCATGGACCGCAGCCTCGGGCTGCCGCCGTTCGTCGGCATCGAGCGCGGCTTCGAGCTCGCGGCTCGGGCGGCCGAGCGGCTCGGCGTGCCGCTGTGGAGCGGCGAGTACGGCTACTGGGGCGACGACCGCATCGGCCGTCTCGCGCGCTATGCCGCGACCGAGGACGAGTTCCGGATCGGCGGCGTCTACTGGGTGTGGAAGCAGTCGTGCGGCGATCCGCAGAACGGCATCGGACCGATCGGCGACGGCCTGATTCCGCAGGACTGCGCCACCGGCGAGTTCCGCGCGCCGGACCGCGAGGTCATCGACATCCTGTCGCGCGCGTATCCGCGACGGACTCCCGGACGGCTCGAGTCGCTGACCTCGCAGGGGAGGACGATGAGCATCACCGGCAGCGGCGATCAGCAGGGCTGTGAGCTCGAAGTCTGGGTGCCCGGTGCGGGCGCTCCGAAGATCTCGTCGACCGGCGTCACCGATGTCCGCGTCCGGGCACTCGGTACGGGGCATCTGGTCACCGGGTGCGCGACGGGTGGTTTCGAACTCGCGACATCGTGAGATTCGATCTTCATGTCGTCGACTCCCTCGAATCGATGTGGCGGGGGTCGTGCGAGCAGATGATGCGCACTTCTGGAGATGCATGCAGGTCCACCAGCCGGGCGAGAGTCTGTCGCTGAACGACGGCGTCGTACTGGGTGAGGCGGTAGAAGGCCTTGATGCCGAGCGGCACCTTATGCCCTGCCTCCGGCGCGATCTGCAGGCGAGAGAAGTGACTGTCTCCGCCGTGGAGAATCCAGTCGGAAGTGGTCGCGGCGTCGGTCGCGACCGCGTATCCGGTGTGCCCCTCGGTATGACCGGGCAGCGCCACGGCGACGATGCCGTCGGGGAGCCCTGAGATCGTGCGTGCGTTCGGTATGCCTTTCCACGTCTCGGTGCTGTCGGGAATGGGGGCCCACTGGACTCCGTGCGCCCACTGTCCGTGCGCGAAGAGTCGTTCCCGGAAGTGCCGCGGAGCGGTGGCGGCGTCGAGTTCGGTCTGAGACAGGTGAACTTGCGCCCATGGGAACTCGACGAGTCCACCGATGTGGTCGGGGTCCAGGTGAGTGAGCAGAATGTGTCGAACGTCGGTGGGATCGAAGCCAAGCGCCTTGACCTGCGCCGATGGGGACTCCACCGGTCCGTAGTCCGGGCGGAGTGCCACATTGAAGGCGAGTTCCAACATCCGTCCGGCCGGGCGGAGGCTCGCTCCGGGCCCGGTGTCCACGAGGACGAGTCCGTCCTTGGCCGTCTCGATCAACAGACAGTGTGAGACGGCGCGTCCGCCTCGAAAGCCGGCGACGCCGTCGGAAACCAGACGACCGCCGATCGGACGGAACGTTCCCGTATTGAGGTGGTGGATCTTCATCGCTGCGCTTCTTTCCGTCGACAGCACTATCGCAGAGGTCTTGCGTTAACGGAGCTAAGCACAGGCCATCAATAAACGCAATAATCTTGCGATAGGCTGACTGCATGACACCACCCGAAGGCGGTTCACGCCCCGGCGGGCGCAGTGCCCGCGTCCGGCGTGCCGTCGTCGATGCCGCAGCCGAACTCTTCGCTGAACACGGCATCGAGAACGTGACGATCCCTGCCATTGCGAAGCGGTCGGGCGTTCACGAGACGACGATCTATCGGCGCTGGGGCGATCGTGACAACCTGGCCCTCGACGTCCTCTTGAGCATGGCCAAGGATGCCGTACCCATCCCCGATACCGGAGATCTGAGATCCGACCTGATCGCACTGGTCGAAGCGACGATGGCCCGCCTTCAGTCGCCGATCGGTCTGGCGCTCGCTCGACTGTCCGTCCAGGCGAGTGGCAGCCCACGCCTCGCTGAGCAGCGGCACTCCTACTGGACTGCCCAGGTTGCACGCGCTGGGGAGTTGATCACGCGTGCGGTGGCGCGCGGCGAACTGCCCGAGGACACGCCCGTTCAACTCACGCTCGAACTCATGATCGCGCCGCTGTACATGCGATTGCTGGTCACCGGCGAGCCCCTGGACCCCAGCCTGCCGCGGCAGATCGTCGACCTCGCCCTGCTGCGGCTCACGGCCGCAACGGCACCTGCCTCGGCCGAGCGTTCATGAAGCGCCGCGCGCGTGTGGTCGGCACCACACATAATTTGATAACGTGTGTTTGCAGACGTGCGGCACGGTTGAGCACGGGTCTCGGGGCCGATCGGTACTACGCTCCACACTCATGACCGATCACCCCGATCCAGCCATGGCTGTCGTCGCTCGTGGGATCACGCAGAAGGGGCCCTGGGGCCACGTCTACGGACCCCTCGACCTGGACATCGCGGCGGGCGGACTCACGATCCTGCGCGCCGAGTCCGGCGCCGGCCGCACGGCCCTGCAGATGACGCTCGCCGGGCGGATGAAGGCGCACGCGGGCACCATCGACGTCTTCGGCCGCACGCGCCCGCGCGCGATCTTCGACGTGGCGTCGCTGGCCGGAATCACCGCGCTCGACGACGTCTATGCCGCGGTGCGCGTCGTCGACCTCCTCACCGAGAAGATCCGCTGGGACGCGTCCTGGTATCGCCTGATCGGCAAGGCCACACGCGACGACCTCGAACGGATCTGCCTGCCCGTGTTCGGTGACCTCCCTCTTCCGGAGCTGGGCGACTACGTCGAGGAACTGTCCGAACTCGACGGACTGCTCTTGAGGGTGGCCCTCGCCAATACCCGGCCCAAGCCGCTGCTGGTGGTCGGCAACGTCGATCAGGTCAGCAGCGAACTGGACCACCGCACTCTGCTCGAACGACTGGTGGCGCTCGGCAGACAGCAGACGGTGGTGACCACCACCGTCAATCACGTCGACCCGGAGCTCGGGTGTCGCGCGGTCATCGACGTGCCGTCGATGCTGTCGAGTCGGGCACAGACAGGCGAGTACATTCACCGCGCACCCACCGGTGACGCGCAGGCGCAGGGGGAGATCTGATGTTGGCGGGAATGTCGTTGGGAACCGAACTGAAGCGGTTCTCGAAGGGGGCGATGCCGCGCATCGCGATCCTCACCATCGTGCTGATGCCGCTGCTGTACGGCGCCATGTACCTGTGGGTGTTCTGGAATCCGTTCGACGAGGTCGCCAAGGTGCCGGTCGCCATCGTCAATCAGGATCGGCCGGTGGAGGCCAACGGTCAGGAACTCAACGCAGGCAAGCAGGTGCGGGACGAACTGCTCGCGTCCGGCGAGCTCGATCTGCACGCGACCGACGCCAAAGAAGCCGCCGCAGGCCTCGCGAGCGGCAAGTACTACTTCACCATCGAGATCCCGAAGGACTTCAGCTCGTCGATCGCCTCGGCGACAACGGACGATCCGCACAAGGCGCAGATCCAGTTCACGTTCAACGACGCGAACAACTATCTCGCCGGGATCATCGGGCAGACCGCGGCGTCGCGCGTCACCCAGGCGCTCAACGACAACATCGGGGAGCGAGCCGTCGACCAAGTGCTCGTGGGTCTCACCTCGGCCGGCAAGGGCCTCAAGAAGGCCGCCGACGGCTCGCAGCAGTTGGCCGACGGATTGAAGCAGGCCGACGACGGCGCTCAGCAGCTGGCCGCGGGTTCCAACGAGCTCGCGACCAACATGGTCACTGCGCGCGACGGGTCGGCGCAGCTCGCCGACGGAACCACGCAGTTGGCGACGGGCATCAATGCCGCGACGACGCCCCTGCTGAGCCTGCTGACTACCGTCGATTCCTCGGGAATCAAGCCGTCGCAGTACGCCGCCGACGCTGCCGCGATCTCATCCGACCTCTCCGACGTGCTCGGCGTGATCGGGGCCGCAGGCGCCGGACAGTCGCAGGCCGAGCAGGCGGTGTCCCAGGTCATCGCCGGGCTGCGAAACAGCGCTGACCCCAACGCCCGAGCGCTCGCCAACGCGCTCGCTCCGGTCAAGCAGTTCCTGCAGACACAGGGTCTGAACGCGGCGACCACCGCTAAGGTCGACCGCCTCGCGAAGCAATCCAACACGCTCGCCGCGCAACTCGGCGATCGGAACTCGTCGTTGCGCAGCACCCTCGCGATGCTCGAGAGCGGGGAGCTCACGGGCAAGGTGGTCGAGCTCCGCAACGGTGCCGACCAACTGCAGGCCGGTGCCGCCCAGCTGCACGACGGCCTGATTCAGCTCTCCGACGGCAGCAACCGACTCGCCGCGGGCGCGGATCAACTGGCGCAGGGCACCCCGCAACTGCTCGACGGCGCAGATCAGCTGGCCACCGGACTGGCCGATGGCGTCAAACAGATCCCGGACTTCGGGGACGACGAGCAGCGGCAGAAGACCGCGGCCAACCTGTCGCAGCCGGTGGCGCTGAGTTCGTACACTCACAATCCGGCACCGACCTTCGGCACCGGTTTCGCTCCGTTCTTCTTGCCGCTCGCCATGTTCATCGGCGCGATCATCATCTGGATGATGTTGAAGCCGCTGCAGTCCCGCCCGGTGATCGGCGGCCTCGGCGGCCTGCGCTCGGTGCTGGCCTCGTACTGGCCCGGCGTGCTGATCTCGGTGGCGCAGGTGGTCGTGATGTTCGTCGTCGCGCACTTCGCGGTCGGCCTCGACGCGGTGCATCCGCTGGGGATGCTCGGCTTCATGCTGTTGGTGTCGGCGACCTTCCTGGCACTCATACAGATGTTCAACGCGGTGCTCGGACCGGCTGTCGGCCGGGTGGTCTCGTTGGCCTTCCTGATGGTCCAGATCGTCGCCTCCGGCGGCATCTATCCGGTGGAGACCACGGCGAAACCGGCGCAGTGGTTCCACCCGTTCGACCCGATGAGCTACGCGGTCACCGGCCTGAGGCAGTTGATCAGCGGTGGCGTCGACTCCCGACTCTGGGTGGCCGTCGGCGTCCTCGCCGCCATCGCGGTGGTCAGTCTGGCGATCAGCGCCTGGGCGGCCCGGCGCAACCGGCAGTACACGATGGTTCAGCTCTTCCCGCCGATCCAGGTGTGACGGCCCTATCCAGGTGTGACGGCGAAGTCGCCTGCGTGCCTCGCAGGCGACACGTCAGCCGTCGCGCAGCGCTTTCGCGGCGCTGGTGGCGAGGGTGTCGGCGATCTCGTTGTACTTGTCGCCGTTGTGGCCCTTGACCCAGCGCCAATCGACTTCGTGCCGCTTCTCGGCGTCGAGGAGTTGCTGCCAGAGGTCGGCGTTCTTGACCGGCTGCTTGCTCGCGGTCTTCCAGCCGTTGCGCTGCCACCCGGCGATCCACTTGGTGATGCCGTTTCGCACGTAGCTGGAGTCGGTGTAGAGGATTACCGACGACGGCCGCGTGAGGGCGTTGAGGGCCTCGATGGCCCCCATCAGTTCCATGCGGTTGTTGGTGGTGTCGGCCTCGGACCCGGAGAGTTCCTTCTCGATCTCGCCGTACCGCAGGACCGCGCCCCAACCGCCCGGGCCGGGATTGCCAAGGCACGCGCCGTCGGTCGAGATCTCCACTATCTTCGAAGGGGTTCCGGCGTCGCTCATGACGCACAACGCTACCGGGTCAGGAGGTGCCGATGGCCGCCGGTCACGTGGTCCTGCTCCGCGCGGTGAATGTCGGCGGAGCGAAGCTGCCGATGGCCCGCCTTCGCGAGATCGCCGAAGGGCTCGGCGCCACGGACGTCTCGACCTATATCGCCTCGGGCAATCTGCTCTGCAACCCACCCGACCCCTCCGACGACTTCGACCGCGCGCTCGAGCAAGCCGTCCTTGACGAGTTCGGGTTCTTCCGCGAAGTCATCAGCCGGACGCCCGACGCGTTGTCGCAGGCGCTGGCCGCATACCCGTTCGGTGAGGCCTCGCACGGCCACATCTACTTCCTGACCGGTCGGCCCGAGGCCGCAGCGGCCGCGGACTTCTGCGCCCAGGACTTCGGCGGCGGTGAACGTCTGCGGGTGATCGACCGCGATCTCCACATCGACTACCCCGGCGGTGCGGGCACCACCAAGCTCACCCCGCAGAAGATCGCGAAGGGCCTCGGATTCACCGGCACCGGCCGCAATCTGCGAACCACAGCCAAGTTGATCGAGCTCGCGGGAGGTGGAGGAAGCCGATGACCGAAGAGAATCCCGGCCCGCCGCCCGGTGCCGTCGACGCGCGCTTCACCCTGGCCGCCGAGCGCACGATGCTCGCCTGGCTGCGGACGTCGCTCGGCCTCATCGCCGCGGGCGTCGCCGTGCAACACGTGATGGTCGACTTCTCGAACAGCACCGCCCGATTCATCTTCGGCATCGTGCTGATCCTGCTCGGCGCCGGTGCGGCCATCGCCGGCGCGTGGCGCTGGTACCGCGTGACCCACGCGTTGGAGAAGGGCGGACATATGCCCGGACCGGCCACCGTCTGGGCGTTGACCGGGGGAATCGTGGTGGTCGCGCTCGCGTTCGCGGTGTTCTCCTAGGGCGGCGGGTCCTCATGGTGGGCGAGTGTCGCCTGGGAGCGGCGCGAGGTCGGTCTCGTTGTGTCGGGTCTCGATTCTCGTCGGTGCTCGCTGCGCTCGCAGCGCCGAACTCGACCATCGTGGGTGTGGGTGCTCGCATGCTCGTAGCGCCGAGCTCGACCATCGTGGGGGTTGGTGTTCGCAGGCGGGCAGCGAGGTCTCCTCATGGTGGTCGAGTGTCGCCTGGGAGCGGAGCGAGCATGCGATGTATCGAGACCGTCGTGAGAAGTGTTGGTGGGTAGTTGGTCTCGGTGTGTCGGGGTCTCGATACTCGGCGGTGCTCGCAAGCTCGCAGCGCCGAACTCGACCATCGTGGGGACGGTGCTCGCTGCGCTCGCAGTAAATGAACTCGACCATCGTGGGGTAGGTGCTCGCAAGCTCGCAGCACTGAACTCGGCTACCCCGGGCCGGGGTGTGTCCCTTGTCTCTCTCTGCCCGACCTGCTGGGATCGCTCACGCGGCTAGGGTTAAAATCATCGTGGCGTTAATACGACTGTTGGATTTTCGCTGAAAGTCGGAGCGATGTCCGCAGCGTAAGGAGCAAGCAGATGGCACGGCGATGGCCGGAGTGGGTCTACGACGAGGGCGAGGAGCCCGATCCCCGATTCACCCTCGCGAACGAGCGCACGCTGCTCGCGGCATTGCGCACCGCGCTCGCCTTCATGGCCGCCGGGGTGGCCTTGCACATCGCGACCGCCTCGACCGGCGAACGGATCTGGTCGTACGTGGCGATGGGCGTGGTGGTGGTCGGACTGCTGCAGGCCGGAGCCGCGTTCCCGCGGTGGGCGCGATCCGAACGCGCCCTGCGGACCGGCCAACCACTGCCTGCGGCGTCGTCGGCCTTCATCCTGGTGATCGGCCTGGTGGTCGCAGGCATCGCCGTCCTGGTGGGGCTGGCCATTGCCTGACACAGCACTGCAGCCCGACACCGCACCGGCAGATCATGCCGTGCACGACACCTCGAACTTCCTCTTCGACATCGGCGCGCAGAACGAGCGCACCCGACTCGCGTGGACCCGGACGGCCCTGGCCTTCCTGACCGGCTCGGCAGTGCTGTTCCGCGGAGTGCCGACCGCCGACAATCCTGCAGTCGCGGCCATCCCCACGGTGCTCTGCCTGGTGGTCGGCGTGGTGCTGCTGACGTTGAGTCATCGGCGCTACGGCCACAATCAGCGGGCTCTGAAAGACACCTCCCTGCACATGCCGGACGGCGTCTTCCCCGCCCTCGCGGCGATCGCCTGCGTATTCGGCGGGACCATCGCGGTCGGCATGGTCTTCCTGATCTGACGGCCGGATTCGATCCGACGGCGCGACTCCGCACTACACCGGCGCGTCCACATCCTCGGCGGGGGCGGTGAACTGGGCGTTGTAGAGCCGGAAGTAGGCACCGCGCTTGCGCAGCAGCTCGTCGTGATCGCCCTGCTCGACGATGTGCCCGTCTTCCATCACGACGATCAGATCGGCGTTGCGGATGGTGGAGAGCCGGTGCGCGATGACGAAGCTGGTGCGGTCTTTGCTGAGATTGGCCATCGCCTTGCTGATCAGCAGTTCGGTGCGGGTGTCGACGGAGCTGGTGGCTTCGTCGAGGATCAGGATCGTCGGTTTGGCGAGGAAGGCCCGCGCAATGGTGATGAGCTGGCGCTCGCCGGCGCTGACCCCGCCGCCCTCGTCGTCGATCACGGTGTCGTAGCCGTCGGGCAGGGTGCGGACGAAGTGGTCGACGTGACTGATCGACGCCGCGGCCAGCACGTCCTCGCGGCTGGCGGTGGGATCGCCGTAGGCGATGTTGTCGTAGATGGTGCCGCCGAACAGCCAGGAGTCCTGCAGCACCATGCCGGTGCGTTCGCGGAGCTCGTCGCGCGTCATCGTGGAGACGTCCACGCCGTCGACGTAGATGGCGCCTTCGTCGACGTCGTAGAAACGCATGATGAGGTTCACCAGGGTGGTCTTGCCCGCGCCCGTGGGTCCGACGATCGCGATCATGTCACCGGGGCGCGCCTCGAGGGAGAGCCCCTCGATCAGCGGGCGATCGGGAACGTAGCGGAACGAGACGTCCTCGAACCGGATGTGACCGTCATCGGAGGCAGGCATCACCGGATGCTCGGGGTCCGGGGTCTCCTCGTCCTCGTCGAGAATGTCGAAGATCCGCTCCGCCGACGCCACGCCGCTCTGCATCAGGTTGAACATCGACCCGATCTGCGTCAGCGGCTGGGTGAACTGGCGCGAGTACTGGATGAAGGCCTGCACCTCGCCGAGGCTGAGCTGGCCCGTCGCGACGCGAAGGCCGCCGACGACGGCGACCGCGACGTAGTTGAGGTTGCCGAGGAACATGATCGTCGGCATCACGATGCCGGAGATGAACTGAGCCCGCCACGATGATGCGTACAGTTTCTCGTTGCGATCGTCGAAGGTGGCCTCGACGTGCTCGCGTCGGCCGAAGGCGGTGACCAGCTCGTGCCCGGTGAAGGCCTCCTCGATCTGTGCATTGAGCGCGCCGGTCGAGGTCCACTGCCCGACGAAGTGCGGCTTGGAGCGCTTGGCGATCATCGCGGTCGCGAACGCTGCGAGCGGGATGGTCGCGAGGGCGATCACCGACAGCAGCGGCGAGATGGTGAACATCATGATGAGGATCGCGATCACCATCAGCAGCGAGTTCAGCAGCTGGCTGATGGTCTGCTGCAGCGACTGCGACAGGTTGTCGAGGTCGTTGGTGACGCGGCTGAGGAGATCGCCGCGCGCCGAGGCGTCGTAGAACGACAGCGGCAGCCTGTGGATCTTGTCCTCCACCTGGGCGCGGAGCTTGGCGATGGTGCCGACGACCACGATGTTCAGCAGATACGCCCCCAGCCAGCCGAGGACGGCCGATCCCAGGTACAGGGCGAGGACGGTCAGCAGGATCCGGCCGACCACGCCGAAGTCGACACCCTGGCCGGGGACGACGTTCATCGAGGAGACCATGTCGGCAAAGGTGCCGTCGCCCTTCGCGCGGAGCCCGGCGACGGCCTGCTCCTTGGTAATGCCGTCCGGCAGTCGCGCGCCGATGACGCCGGCGAACAACTCGTCGGTGGCATCGCCCAGCACCCGGGGCGCGTACGCGGTCAGGATCACCGAGCCGACGATCGAGCCGACGATCAGCGCCATCCGCCCGCGGTAGTCGCCCAGCTGTCGGACGAGGCGTTTCAGCGACGGCTTGAACGACTTCGCCTTCTCGAGCGTCGGGGTGGCTCCGGGAGGTCCGCCGCGGCTCATGCGCCCGCTCCGATCGCCAGCTGAGATTCGGCGATCTCGGCGTAAGTGGGACAGCTCTCCAGCAGTTCGGCATGCGTGCCGAGACCTGCCACGGTGCCGCGGTCGAGCACCACGATCTGGTCGGCGCCGGTGATGGTGGAGATCCGCTGGGCCACGACCACCATCGCGGCGTCACGGGTGGCAGGCACCAGCGCTTCGCGGAGACGTGCGTCGGTGGCCAGGTCGAGTGCGGAGAACGAGTCGTCGAAGAGATACACCGACGGCTTGCGGATCAGCGCGCGAGCGATCGCCAGGCGCTGCCGTTGCCCTCCCGACACGGTGGTGCCGCCCTGGGCGACGGCGGTCTCGAGGCCGTCGGGCATGGCGCGCACGAAGTCGGCGGCCTGCGCGATGGTCAGCGCCTCCCACATCTCCTCTTCGGTGGCGTCGGCCTTGCCGTGTCGGAGATTGCTCGCGATGGTTCCGGAGAACAGATACGGCCGCTGGGGGACCAGTCCGTAGTGCTGCCGCAGCCGGTCGGGGTCGGCGTCCCGGAGATCGGTGCCGCCGAGCCGGATGGCACCGTCGGTCACGTCGAGCATGCGCGGCAGGAGGGTGATCAGGGTGGTCTTGCCGGAACCGGTGGAGCCGACGATCGCGGTGACGGTGCCCGGCGCGGTCTGGAACGAGATGTTGCAGAGGACGGGTTCGTCGGCGCCGGGGTAGCGGAACTCGACGTCGTCGAGAGTCAGGACCGCCGGATCGCCGACGATCGGCTGCGGGTTGTCAGGCGCGGCGACCGTGGTCTCGGTGTCGAGGACCTCGCAGATGCGGTCGGCGCAGACGCCTGCGCGCGGGGCCATCATCGCCAGGAACGAGGCCATCATCACCGACATCATGATCTGCATGACGTAGCTGATCATCGCGGTCAGCGCGCCGATCTCGACGGACCCGCTGTTGACCGAATGCGCGCCGAACCAGAGGACGGCCACCAGGGTGAGGTTGGTGATCAGCATGACCGCGGGGAACATCAGGGCCATCATGCGGCCGACCCGCAGCGAGGCGTCGGCCAGCCGGTCGTTGGCGACGCCGAAGCGCTCCGACTCGTGTCGCTCGCGGACGAACGCGCGCACCACGCGAATCCCGGTGATCTGCTCGCGCATCACGCGGTTCACGTCGTCGATTCGGGTCTGCATGGCCCGGAATCCGGGGATCATCCGCGAGATGATGAGGCCCATCACCACGCCGAGGACCGGGACCGCGATGGCCAGCACCCACGAGATCGGTGCGGCGATGCGAACGCCCATGATGATGCCGCCGATGCCCATGATCGGGGCCGCGACCAGGATCGACATCGCCATCACGGCAAGCAGTTGCACCTGCTGGACGTCGTTGGTGGTGCGAGTGATGAGCGACGGTGCGCCGAACTTCCCGACCTCGCGCGTGGAGAAGCCGTTGACGCGGTGGAGGAGGTCGTGCCGGATGTCGCGACCGCCGCCGAGTGCGGCGCGCGAGCCGAAGTACATCGCGGCCACGGACCCGAGGATCTGCGCGAACGAGATCAGCAGCATCCATCCGCCGGTGGTGAGGATGTAGCCGGTGTCGCCGCGGGCCACGCCGTAGTCGATGATGTCGGCGTTGAGAGTCGGCAGATACAGCATCGCCGCGGTCGACACCAATTGCAGGAGGACGACCGCGGCGACGGCACCGCGATAGCGCAGGACATAGGTCCGCAGCAGACGAATGAGCACGAAGCCCAGGGTACGTCGGCCAGAAGTAGTGCGCGACAGGGTTTACCCCGGCGACGTGCCGAGCCGGGAACCTGCGGTTCGGGAGTCCGCTACGTCAGGGTGACGGCGGCTTCCGGCGTGTAGGTGAGGTAGGTGAACGACTCGAAGAAGTAGAGGTTCACCGAGTCGGCGTCGTGCGAGTCGTAGCCGATGGAGACGTCCTGGCCGATCGAGAGCTCGAAGTCGCCGCCGCGCGTGCTCACCAGGAAACCGGAGTCGATCGCAGGCGCCCAGACGATGTCGCCGTCCACCAGAATGCGGCGGAGGTGATCGCGTACCGGGTTGCCGTGGTCGGAGGTCTCGTTGACCCGCGTGTAGTTCTCGGCCGACAGCGCCAGCGAGTAGGGACCGTCGACCGACGCCAGACGCAGCTTGCTGATGGCCTGGCTGATGGCCTCCGGGTAGTCGCGCACGTCGTCGGGGAGCGCGATCGAGTTGACGCCCGACTCCTGCGCGATTCCGGTGATCTGGGCGGCGGCGTAGCCCTCGAAGATCGCGCGGTCCTCGGCGAGGGCGAGCTCGCGGGCGGCACGCACGACGGGGTCCCAGTCGGAGTCGGACGCTCCGCGATCGACGTTGTCGATGGCTTCGCGCGTCACCGTGAACGGCACCTTCAGCTCCACCATCGGCTGGGTGTGCCGCAGGAAGGCCTGGATGCCGTCGGCGGGCGAGTCGATCTTGGTGCGCTGGCCGCGGGTCACCGCGTCGACGTCCAGACCCAGCGGGCCCTTCACGTCGACCAGGCGGCGGCCCGCGATGTTGCGCTTGAACGAGCGCGAGGCCTCTTCTTCGATCTCGGCCCAGGCGGCCGAGGAGATCGGAGCGAGTTCGCGATGCAGGTTGTTCATGGTGTCGAGTCCTATCTCGAGGTGGGATCGTGCGTCGTCGGGTCTCGCCCGACCGGTGGTCTAGCGCAGCGAACCGATGCCGAGCGAGCCGTCGCTTCGGGGTGCGGGTTCGCTGTCCGCGGCGGTCGCGCCGAGCTCCGCCGGGTCGGGTGCCTCCGGCGGATCGGACAGGAAGTCGGAGGTCGGGACGAAGAACTGACCCCCGGTGACCGCGGTGGTGAAGTCGAGCAGGCGGTCGTAGTTGCCCTCGGGCTCGCCGATGAACATGTTGCGCAGCATCTGCTCGCTGACGTCCGGGCCGCTGGAGTAGGCGATGTAGAAGGTGCCCTTCTCCCCGCTGCCGGAGATGTCGCCGTAGGGCATGTTGTCGCGGAGGATGTCGATCTCGTTGCCGTCGTCGTCGGTGATGACGTTGAGGGCGATGTGCGAGTTTGCCGGCTTCACGTCGTCGGCCATCTCGATGTTCTCGAGCTTGGTACGACCGATCGCCTTCTCCTGGTCTTCGACGCTCAGGGCCTCCCAGTCGGCGAAGTCGGTGACGTAGCGCTGAATCACCACGTAGCTGCCGCCCGCGAAATCGGGATCCTCGTCGCCGACGGTGATGGCGTCGACGGCGTCCTGCCCGACGGGATTCTCGGTGCCGTCGACGAAGCCGATCAGGTCGCGGAGGTCGAAGTAGCGGAAGCCGTGGACTTCGTCGACCGTGGTGACCGCTGCGCCGAGGCGCTGCGTGAGGCGCTGGCCGACCTCGTAGCAGAGGTCCATGCGATCGGCCTTGATGTGGATCAGGAGGTCGCCGGGCGTCGCGGGCGCGGTGTGCTTACCGCCGACCAGTTCGGTGAACGGGCGCAGTGAGCGTGGCCGAGGGCCGGAGTACAGGCGGTCCCAGGCTGCCGACCCGATGCCCACGATTGCGGCCAGTGCGGCCTCGGGGGCGCGTGATCCGACGGCGCTGCTGAGATCGGGGAGTTCGGCGAGCGCGTCGCGGACGGTGCCCTCGCCGCCGTCGTTGATCGTCAGGACCAGAAAGACGGAAGAAGAGGTCTTCCGGGTGATGATTGATTGAGGAGTGGACACGCCATCAACCCTAACGCGGAACACCGACACTTTCTGGTGAGAAGAGTCCCGGAATAAATCCGACGAACAGTCCTGGAACGCCGATGGCCGGCACCCGCGGGTGCCGGCCATCGTGTGAAGCGTTGTGAGTCGCTACGCGATCAGAAGAACGCGGGGCGGAACGTGGTGCGCCACGACTCCTCGAAGCGATCCTCCCAGTAGTCCCACCAGTGCGCGCCGTCCGGCGTGATGTGGGTGGTGAGGCGAACGCCCGGAACGGTGGCCAGGCGCGCGATGTACAGCTGCGAGCTGGTCGACGCGGCGACCTCCAGCGGAACCATCTGCGCGAACTTCGTGGGGTTGAAGTTCGGGCTGCCCGGGGTCAGGCTCGAGTCGTACTTGCTGCCGACGCCGGTGCCCGACGAGACGTAGACGCGCTTGCCCGCGAGGTTGCCCGCCGACAGGAACGGATCGTTGGCGAACCACTCGCCCGCGGGGTAGAAGCCCCACATGTTGTTCGGGTTGCCGCCCATCTCGGCCACCGAAGCCTGGATGCCCTGGGTGAAGCCAGGCATGGTGACGGTCGGGTAGCCGCTGTACGACGCGACGGCGTCGTAGAAACGCGGGTGGCGCGACGCGAGGTTCAGGGCCGCGGTGCCCGACATCGACAGGCCGGCGACGCCATTGCGGCGGTTGTCGCTGCCGTGGTTCTTCCGCATGTAGGCGGGGAGCTCCTTGGTCAGGAAGGTCTCCCATTTGTTGAGGCCCAGCACCGGGTCGCGCTGCTCCCAGTCGGTGTAGAAGCTGCCGCCGCCGCCGAACGGAATGACGACGTTGGTGTTGCGAGCAACCATCCAGTCGTCGACGTCGGTGTTTTGCAGCCAGCCGCTGGTCGACTTCGGGGCGCGCAGGCCGTCGAGCAGGTAGAGGGTCGGCTTGTTGTTTCCCGCCGGGCTGACGATGCGAACCTGAATGTTCTTCCGCATCGCCTGCGAGTAGACGGTCTCGGTGGTGCCGGCGGCCTGAGCCTCCGGTGCGACGGCCACCGCGGTGCCCGCGAGGGTTGCCGTCGCGACGATCGCGACAAGCAGACGCTTGCCAACGCTCTTCAGCATTCAAAATCCTTCGGTCCGTTGGCCGCCCGAAGCGACCCTGTGTCGTCGTGCTCGCCCACCTGTGGGGAGCGAAGCGTCGATGTTCGGGCGATTGGGCCCGTGTACCCCCGTACGAGTGGTGAGGCTATCTCAGGTTCCGCGGTCGCCGCAAAGGATGGCGGGGGTTTCGATGCTGGTCGCACCTGGTTTCGTGACGCATTTCCGGCGGTCAGGTAACAAATCCATATACTTAAAATTCGCTGTGTGAAATATGTCGCGCGTCACGAAATCATGCGGTTGCCGCGTAGCCGACGTCGGTCAGGGTGAAGACCGGGTCGTCGCCGGCGTCGCGGTAGCCCTCGTTGCGCAGTGCCACCCGTTGGTTCTTGAAGGTCGACGTCTGGGCCAGCTGGGGAACTACGCGCAGATACAGCGGCACCGCGTAGTGGGGGAGCTTGGCCCGCAGCTGAGCGGCCAGGTCCGAGGGGTCGAAGTCCTCGTCAACGACGATGGCCGCCATCCCCGCACGACCGTCGGCACCGTCGACCTCGACGCCGTAGACCACCGACTCGGCGATTCCCTCGACACTGTTCAGCGCCGCCTCCACCTCGGTGGTCGCCACGTTCTCGCCCTTCCAGCGGAACGTGTCGCCGAGGCGGTCGACGAAGGCGATGTGGCGGAACCCGAGTTCGGTCACCAGATCGCCGGTGTTGAAGTACTCGTCGCCGTCTTTGAAGGCGTCGCGGACGATCTTCTTCTCGGTGGCGGCCGGATCGGTGTAGCCGTCGATGCGGGCCAGCGGACTGATCTTGCCGAGCAGCAGACCGGGACTGCCCTTGGCCACCTTCATCACGCGGCCGTCGGCGCCCCGCAGCGGCAGTCCGGAGTCGTCGTCGGCCGCGACCACCGCATAGGGGAGCGGACAGAACCCGACGGTCTTGCGTTGATCGAGGATGTTGACGAAGCCGATGTTCGATTCGCTGGCCGCATAGAACTCAACGATCCGTTCGATGCCGAACCGGTCGACGAACTCGTCCCAGATCTCCGGGCGCAGGCCGTTGCCCGCGGCCACGCGGATCGTGTGCTTGCGGTCGGTGGGCTTGGACGGCTGGGCCAGCAGGTAGCGGCAGAGCTCGCCGATGTAGCAGAACGCGGTGGCCTCGTTCTCGATCGCCTCGTCCCAGAAGCGCGAAGCCGAGAACTTCGGACTGATCGCCATGCAGGCACCCGCCGCGATGGTGGTCGCGACGCAGACCGTGGCCGCATTGTTGTGGTAGAAGGGCAGCGTCACGAAGAGGACGTCGTCGGGCCGCAGTCGCAGGCCGATCCCGAAGCCGTTCATGGCCACCTGCCAACGGCCGTGGCTCATCACGCTGGCCTTGGGCCAGCCGGTGGTTCCCGACGTGAAGATGTAGTAGGCCGGGTCGCTGGCACGGACCTGGTCGGTGACGCGCGGGTTCGTCTCGACGCCGGGGTTCTCAGCTGCCATCGCCGCTCCCCGCGCGTCGAGCGAGGCGAAGCTGAGCGCGTCCGT
>NZ_JAAYXO010000062.1 GCF_012515855.1 Gordonia sp. (in: high G+C Gram-positive bacteria) | reverse complement strand
GTGACGACGATCTCGTCGAACACCGGTTCGAGCGCGTCGATGAGGCCGCGCACATCCTTGTCCGCCATCACCGAGACGACACCGACGAGTTTGCGGAAGTCGAACTCGGCGGCCAGGGCCGCGGCGAGCGCCTTCGCGCCGTGCGGATTGTGGGCGGCGTCGAGGAACACCGTCGGGGCGCTGCGCACCCGCTCGAGCCGGCCCGGGTTGACGACCGAGGCGAACGCTTCCCTGACCGCATCGACGTCGAGTTGCCGGTCGGGCCCGGCACCGAAGAACGCCTCGACCGCGGCCAGCGCGAGCGAAGCGTTCCACGCCTGATGTTCACCGTGCAGCGGCAGGAAGATGTCGCTGTACACCCCGCCGAGGCCCTGCAGGTCGATCTGCTGGCCGCCGATCGCGACGCGCCGTTCCAGCACCGTGAATTCCGACCCCTGGCGTGCGACCGCCGCATCGGACTCGACGGCCTGCCGCAGCAGCACCTCCATCGCCTCGGGTTCCTGCTGGGCGATGATCGCGACGGTGTCGCGCGGCACCAGCGGATCCTCGGGGGCCTTCTTGATGATCCCGGCCTTCTCCCCCGCGATCTCGGTGAGCGTGTCGCCGAGGTATCCGGTGTGGTCGATCCCGATCGGGGTGATCACCGCGACCTGACTGGAGACGACGTTCGTGGCGTCCCAGCGACCGCCGAGGCCGACCTCGACGACCGCGACCTCGACGGGCGCATCGGCGAACGCGGCGAACGCCATCGCCGTGGTCACCTCGAACTTGCTCATGCGGGGGCCACCGGCGGCTTCGGACTGCTCGTCGATCATCCGCACGTACGGTTCGATGTCGCGGTAGGTGTCGACGTAGGTGCGCGGCGACACCGGCACCCCGTCGATGCTGATCCGTTCGGTGGCCAACTGCAGGTGCGGGCTGGTGGTGCGGCCGGTGCGCCGGTGCAACCGGGTCAGCAGCGCATCGATCATGCGGGTCACCGACGTCTTGCCGTTGGTACCGGCGACGTGGACGACCGGGTAGCTGTGCTGCGGGGACCCGAGCAGATCCATGAGCGCGGCGATCCGTGTCAGTGACGGCTCGATCTTCGTCTCGGGCCAGCGCTGGTCGAGTTCGGCCTCGACCAGCGCCAGTTCCGCGAGATCGACCGGGGACGGTGTCCCGGGCTGTTCGGTGCTCACGCCTGACCCAGCTCCGCCAGTCGCGCAGTGAATCGGGCGATCTCCTCTTCGGCAACCTGCTTGCGCGCGGTGATCTTCTCGACCACCGCGGCGGGAGCCTTCGCGAGGAACGCCTCGTTGCCGAGCTTGCCGGACGTCCCGGCGAGTTCCTTCTCCGCGACCGCGAGATCCTTGCGCAGGCGCGCGATTTCGGCGGCGACGTCGATGGTGCCGGAGGTGTCGAGTTCGACGGTGACGGTCGCGCGGGACAGGCGCACCTCGACGGAGGCGGTCGCGGCGAAACCGTCGTCCGGCTCGGTCAGGCGTGCCAGCGACCGCACGGCCGGGACCTGGGCAGCCAGGTCCGCCGCGTCGATCTCGGTCAGCCGCGCGGCGACCTTCTGCGACGGCTTGAGTCCCTGGTCGCTGCGGAAGCGACGCACCTCGGTGATCAGCTTCTGCATGTCCTCGACGCGACGGGCGGCGTCGGGGTCGGCGTCGGCACCGCTCGCCGTCGGCCACGCGGCGACGACGAGCGACTCACCACCGGTGAGCACCTTCCACAGGGTTTCGGTGACGAAGGGGATCACCGGGTGCAGCAGACGCAGCAGGGCGTCGAGCACGGCACCGAGCACGGCCTTGGTGCCGTCGGCGTGGGCGCTGCCCTCGGCGAGCTGGACCTTGGCGAGTTCGAGGTACCAGTCGCACACCTCGTCCCACGCGAAGTGGTACAGCGCCTCGCATGCCTTGGAGAACTCGAACTTCTCGAATGCCTCGTCGACGTCGGCGCGGACCTGCTCGAGCCGATCCAGGATCCAGCGGTCCGCGTCCGTCAGGTCGGCGCGCGCAGGCAGTTCGGCGACGACCGCACCGTTCATCAACGCGAATTTCGTTGCGTTGAACAGTTTGTTGGCGAAGTTGCGGGACGACTGGGCGTGGTCTTCACCGACGGCGAGGTCGCTGCCGGGGTTCGCGCCGCGCGCGAGGGTGAAGCGCAGGGCGTCGGCGCCGAAACGGTCCACCCAGTCGAGCGGGTCGATGCCGTTGCCGCGGGACTTCGACATCTTCTTGCCGAATTGGTCGCGGACCAGCCCGTGCAGGAACAGGTCGGTGAACGGGACCTTCGCGTCGCCGATCGCGTCGTCGCCGGCGACGTAGGTGCCGAACATCATCATGCGGGCGACCCAGAAGAACAGGATGTCCCAGCCGGTCACCAGCACGCTGGTCGGGTAGTACTTCCCGAGCTCGGGCG
>NZ_JAAYXO010000061.1 GCF_012515855.1 Gordonia sp. (in: high G+C Gram-positive bacteria) | reverse complement strand
GTCCACCAGGTGGTGACCCGCCGCGATCCGACCGATCCGCAGGTCGTCGCCGACGTCGCGGAGACGCTCGGCCACAACGCGGTGCTGGTGTACCTGCTCGGCGCGCTCGCCGAAGCGGATTCGAAGGCCACCGGCCCGGGCGTGTGGGGCGAATGGAAGGCGTCGCTGATTTCCGGTCTGGTGGAGCGGGTCGTCGCGCACATCGGCGGCGACGAACCGGTGGTTCCGCCGCGCATCTCCACCGAACACCTGGTGCTCGCCGAACGCGGGGGAGTGCACGTGGTCACCCGCCCCGGCGACGGTCCCAACATGACCGTCGTGACCATCATCGCGCCCGACCGTCCGGGCCTGCTCTCGGCGATGTCGGGGGTGCTCGCGCTGTCGGGTCTGCAGTCGCACTCGGCGTCGGTGGCCACCCACGCCGGGCACGCGGTCGACACCTTCGTGGTGATGCCGACCTTCGGCGGGCCGCCCGACGCCACGCTGCTGCGGCAACGTCTCACCGCCGTGCTCGACGGCCATCGCGATCCGGTCGCCGAACTCGCGGCCAAGACCGCGGCGCGCGCACCGGCCGTCGGGTTCGCGCTGGGCAACGCGGTGCCGATCTCCAGGGCGGTCGCGCCTCCGCGGGCCCGCTGGCTGCCGGGTCCAGACGACCGGTGGCTGCTGGAACTGCGCTCCGCCGACGATGAGGGCCTCCTCGCGAGGGTGGCCGCACAACTGGAGCAGGCCGGCCTCGACATCGAGTGGGCGACGGTCTCCACCCTGGGCGCGACGGCGGTCGACACCTTCTGTCTTCGCCTCGCCGACGACAGTGCGGCCGTGCGTGAGGCCGCGTCGGCAGCCGTCCTCGCGGTCTGCGCTCCACTGCGGTGACCCTGCCTCGTCTATCGTCGGACCGAGGCCGTGTGCGGCACCGGTGGCAAATCGGCGAACGCGTGCTAACTTTTCGATCATGACCGATCCGAATCCGTACAACTTCCAGAAGAACACCCCGCATGAGCCGGCCATGGGGCAGCCGTTCCCCGGTGCCGGCCGGACCTACTTCGTGCGGACCTTCGATCAGGAACACGGACCCTACGACATCCCGACCCTCGCCCAGATGGCCAAGAGCGGTCAGCTGAAGCCGGAGCACGGCGTCCGTGCGTCCGACGGTCAGCAACTGCAGCCCGCGAGCACGCTGCCCGGTGTGTTCTCGGACAAGGAGTGGATGACGGCGCTGCTGCTGTCGGTATTCCTCGGCAGTCTCGGCATCGACCGCTTCTACCTCGGGTACACGGGCCTGGGCGTCGCCAAACTGGTGACGCTCGGTGGCTGCGGTATCTGGGCGCTGATCGATCTCGTCCTGATCGCGATGCGCAACGTTCCGGACTCGGATGGACGCGCGCTGCGCTGACCTGCGGTGACAAAGCGGCTGACCTGCGGTGACAAAGCGGCTGACCTCCGGTGACAAGCGGCTGAACCCCATGCCGAGCGATAGGGCCCAGGCGGCACGACAGCACACAGCTGTCGGCCGCCTGGGCCCTCGCCTTCGGCGGCGGGCACTCCGCATCCGGTTGGACGATCCACGTCAGGTGACCGCGATCGGCGTCGGTGCGGTGGTCATCGCGGCTTGTGTTCCGGTGGCGGGCATCGAGGACGGCCCCGTCCTGTGTCCGTTCCGCCGACTGACCGGCCTGCCGTGTCCGGCGTGCGGGCTCACCCGATCGTTCGTCTACACCATGCACGGCCATCTCGCCGAAGGTTTCCAGGCCCACTTCTTCGGGCCGCTGCTGGTTCTCGCGATCGCCGTGGGCGCCGTTCTACTGGCGACACGGATGGCAGGGAGAAGATCTGCGGCAGTGGGACGACCGTCGGTGCGACGCCCAGCAGAGCGTCTGACGACGCGGGCCAAATACCCGCTCATCGCCGTGATCGTCACCGCCTGGTCGGGATATGCAGTCGCCAGGATGGCCGGGATCGTCGGCTAGCGGAGACTATGCCGCGCCGTCGGGCCATCCGAGCAACGCGTGCTCGCCCGGACGTGGAAGGATGGGGGAATGTTCGAATCCCTCTCTGACCGGTTAACTGGTGCCCTGAAGGATCTTCGTGGCAAGGGGCGCCTCACCGATGCCGATGTCGACGCCACCGCACGCGAGATCCGCCTCGCGCTGCTCGAGGCCGACGTCTCGTTGCCGGTGGTCCGCGCGTTCATCAGTCGCATCAAGGAGCGAGCCAAGGGCTCGGAGGTCTCCGGCGCGCTGAACCCCGCCCAGCAGATCGTGAAGATCGTCAACGAGGAACTCGTCGGGATCCTCGGCGGCGAGACCCGGCGCCTGCAGCTGGCCAAGAACCCGCCGACGGTCATCATGCTCGCCGGCCTCCAGGGCGCCGGTAAGACGACGTTGGCGGGCAAGCTCGCGGCCTGGCTGGTGAAGCAGGGGCACACTCCGCTGCTGGTGGCCTGCGACCTGCAGCGCCCCGGTGCGGTGCAGCAGTTGCAGATCGTCGGTGAGCGCGCGGGCGTGCCCGTGTTCGCGCCGCATCCGGGCACCTCGGTCGGCGGCGAGGGCGCGCTGGGCGTCGACGGCTCCACCGATCCCGTCGGCGTGGCTCAGGCCGGTGTGCAAGAGGCCCGCGATCGGCACCACGATGTGGTCATCATCGACACCGCAGGTCGCCTCGGCATCGACGCGGAGTTGATGGCACAGGCCACCAGCATTCGCGATGCCACACAGCCGGACGAGGTGCTGTTCGTCCTGGACGCGATGATCGGTCAGGACGCGGTCACCACCGCCCAGGCCTTCGCCGACGGCGTCGACTTCACCGGTGTGGTCCTGACCAAGCTCGACGGCGACGCCCGCGGTGGCGCGGCCCTCTCGGTCCGGGAGATCACCGGCCGACCGATCATGTTCGCGTCGACCGGCGAGAAGCTCGAAGACTTCGACGTCTTCCACCCGGACCGCATGGCCAGCCGCATTCTCGGCATGGGTGACGTCCTCTCGCTGATCGAGCAGGCCGAAGCGCATTTCGATGCCGCCGAGGCGGAGAAGACCGCGGCCAAGATCAGCCAGGGCGAGCTCACCCTCGACGACTTCCTCCAGCAGATGCTGATGATCCGCAAGATGGGTCCCATCGGCAACCTGCTCGGCATGCTTCCCGGCGCGGGAGACATGAAGGAGGCGCTCTCGCAGGTCGATGACAAGCAGCTCGACAAGATCCAGGCCATCATTCGCGGCATGACGCAGGCCGAGCGCGATGATCCGAAGATCATCAACGCCTCGCGCCGCATCCGTATCGCCAAAGGTTCCGGTGTCACCGTCACCGACGTCAACCAGCTCGTCGACCGCTTCTTCGCCGCCCGCAAGATGATGGCGCAGATGTCCGGACGCATGGGCATGGGCGGTCCCGGTCAGCGACGCAACCAGCGCAAGGGCAAGAAGGGCGCGAAGGGTAAGAAGGGCAAGGGCGGTCGCGGACCCACGCCGCCGAAGGCGATGCGCGGCGGTTTCCCCGGCATGCCGGGGATGGGCATGCCGCCCGGCTTCGACCTGAGCAACATGCCTCCCGGGCTCGACGAGCTCCCGCCCGGCTTGGAAGGCATCGACCTGAACAACCTGAAGTTCCCCAAGAAGTAGGCCGCCGAACCACGGTCTTCTTTACTCGTCGAGTAAGCGAAGCGCATCGGTCTTCTCTGCTGGTCGAGTAAGCGAAGCGCATCGAGGCCGCCGAACAGCGAAAGGCGAATCCATGTCCGAGACGCTCGAGTTCACCGGCACCGATCCGTTCACCGGGGAGCCGCTGCGGTTCTGGGTGGCCGACGGAGTCGTCTCCACCGAGCCGCTCGCGGCGGACGCGACGGTCGAGGGCGGATGGATCGTCCCCGGTCTCGTCGACGCGCACAACCACGTCGGCATCGCTCCCGGATTGGGCGTGACGATCGAGCAGGCTCGCGGCCTCGCCCGCAAGGACCTGCGAGCGGGAACGATGCTGATCCGCGAGGTCGGCTCGCCGGTCGACACCCACCCGCTCGACGCCGATGTGCACGGTCCACGATTCGTGCGGTCGGGCAAGCACATCGCCCGCCCGAAGCGATATCTGCGCGACTACGGGGTGGAGCTTGACGACCCGGACCAGTTGGCCGCGGAAGTGGCGACGCAGGCGCGCGCGGGCGACGGTTGGGTGAAGCTCGTCGGCGACTGGATCGACCGTGACCTCGGTGACCTCGCGCCGCTGTGGACACGGGATCAGCTCGAAGCAGCGGTCGCCGCCGCGCACGACAACGGGGCTCGGATCACCGCCCACGTGTTCGGCGCCGACGCGCTGCCCGACATCGTCGGCGCGGGATTCGACTCGATCGAGCACGGCACCGGCCTCGACGAGGACCTGATCGACGAGATGGTGCGGCGCGACATCGCTCTGGTGCCGACGCTCATCCAGTTGGAGACCTTCCCGGACATCGCCGCGGGCGCGGATCGGTTCCCGAAGTACAAGGCCAACATGCTGGCCCTGCACGCGGGTCGCCGCGACGTGTTCGCGCAGGCGCGTGAGGCGGGTGTCCGGATCTACGCGGGCACCGATGCGGGCGGGACCATCACGCATGGCCGGATCGTCGACGAGATCGAATCCCTGGCGGGTATCGGCCTCTCTCCACTGGAAGCCCTGACGGCGGCGTCGACCGCTCCGCGGGCCTGGCTCGGCGTGCCGGGGATCGAGCACGGAGCGCGTGCCGACTTCCTGGTCCTGGACGCCGATCCGGCGCAGGATCTGTCGACGTTGCGTCGCCCGACGCACCTGATCTGCGGTGGCGCGAAGGTCGCGTGAGGGCGATCAGGTCACGATCTGCAGGATGCCGATCGCGATCAGCAGCGCGGTCACCAACCAACCGGCGGCGCGGGTGACGCGCGCCTGATTCTGGCGGGCGCGGCCGAACACCCGGCTGATCCACGAGTGCGGCCGGGCTCTGACCGCAGCCAGTGCCAGGCCCGCAAGAAGCGGCAGGCTGAGCGCGACGGTGGCGTACAGGAGGAGCCCGAAGTAGCGCCCGACGGCCGAGATGTCGGTGCCCGAGAGCACTGCGAGTCCGGCATAGAACGGCACGGACGTCGCCGACTGCACCAGGCCGAGCAGGAAGCCGACCAACACGGTCAACGGCGAGGGCGTGCGCAGGGGCGTGAGCACCTTGTCGACCAGATCCGACGACGAGCCTCCGCCCTTCCACGTGAGGAACGCGGTCAGCAGGCCGGTGAGGATCAGCAGGATGCCGAAGGCGGGGGAGGCGAGGACCTCGTCGACCAACGATTGCAGCCCGTCGAAGACGAGCATCACCACGATCGAGAGAGCGAAGACCCCGAGCCAGTCGCCGATCAGCAGCAGCGGTGCGATACGCCGGTACTGGCCGGGTGGCAGCATGATCGCGAGGGCGACGAGAACGCCGATGAGCAGCACGTTCACCGCGTCGACGAAGGCGAGCGACAGGGCGTGAAGCATGAGGGTGTCGGGTCTCCGGCCGTCGTGCGGTGGCCCGTTCGGCCACCGGTGTTCTTCAGGCACGCTACCGGGTCGACTCGCGTGCGGCCGATTCGCCGGGGCGGACGGGGCGTTTCGGAGTCGGCTCGGCTTGAGTGCCGGGCGGTGGCTCTGGCAGAATGGACCGCTGGTTCGCCGGAACCGGCCACGGCCGACCGGCGGTCACCCCGTAAGAGATCGCAAAACCGGGCTCGTCGCCTATCGGCGGGCCGCTGAATTGCGCAGTGACTCAAGGAGACACCCCACATGGCTGTCAAGATCAAGCTCACCCGCCTGGGCAAGATTCGCAACCCCCAGTACCGCATCGTCGTCGCCGACGCGCGCACCCGCCGCAACGGCCGCGCCATCGAGACGATCGGCAAGTACCACCCCAAGGAAGAGCCGTCGCTGATCGAGATCGACTCTGAGCGCGCACAGTACTGGCTGAGCGTCGGTGCACAGCCGACCGAGCCGGTCGCCGCACTGCTGAAGATCACCGGTGACTGGCAGAAGCACAAGGGCCTGCCGGGCGCCGAGGGCACCCTGAAGGTCGCCGAGCCCAAGACCTCGAAGCAGGATCTGTTCAACGCTGCCGTCGCGGCCGCCGAGAACGAGCCGTCGGTGGCTGCCACCACCGCTAAGAAGAAGGCCAAGAAGGCTGAAGAGGCCGCTGCTGAGGCTCCGGCCGAAGCTGCTGCCGACGAGGCCGGCGAGGCCAAGGCGGACGCGTGAGCGCGATCGTCGCTGACGCCGTCGAACACCTCGTTCGCGGCATCGTCGCCAATCCCGACGAGGTTCGGGTGGACCTGATCACCGGTCGTCGCGGCCGGATGGTCGAGGTGCACGTGAGCCCGGAGGACCTCGGCAAGGTGATCGGCCGCAACGGTCGTACCGCCACCGCGCTGCGCACCCTCGTCACCGGCATCGGTGGTCGCGGGATGCGTGTCGACATCGTCGACACTGACCGCTGACCGAGTCAGGACTCCCATCTGATGGATCTGGTGATCGGACGTGTCGTCAAGACGCACGGCGTCCGTGGTGAAGTCGTCGTCGACGTTCGTACCGACGATCCCGCCGATCGTTTCGCTGTCGGCACGGTCCTGCGTGGCCGTGCCGCTGCGAACGCGGGCGGCGGGGAATCTGAATACCGAGTAACAGCCGCCCGGATGCACTCCGGGCGGCTGTTGCTGTCGCTCGCGGAGGTTCGTGGACGCGATGAGGCGGACAAGTTGCGCGGAACGCTGTTCCTCATCGACGCCGCCGACGTCGACTCCGGCGACGACCCCGACGAGTTCTACGACCACGAGCTCGAGGGCCTCCCGGTGACTACCGTCGACGGGGAGGCGGTCGGCACGGTCAAGGAAGTGCTGCATCTGCCCGGCGGCGAAGTGCTGGCGGTGACGGCAGCCGACGGCCGCGAGGTGCTGATCCCGTTCGTTCGCGAGATCGTCCCGACCGTGACGCTCGAGGGCATCGAGATCGATCCGCCGGAAGGCCTCATCGAGCCGATCGAGCACTGACGTGCGCATCGACGTAGTCACTATCTTTCCCGAGTATCTCGACCCGATGCGGGCCGCGTTGCTCGGCAAGGCGATCGACGCCGGGCTGGTCGAGGTCGGCATCCACGACCTGCGTCAGTGGACCTACGACGTCCACCACAGCGTCGACGACGCCCCGTACGGCGGGGGGCCCGGCATGGTGATGAAGCCGCAGGTGTGGGGCGAGGCCCTCGACGCCGTCTGCCCCGACGACGCCCTCCTGGTGGTGCCGACGCCCGCAGGCGTCCCGTTCACCCAGGCCACCGCCGAGCGCTGGAGCACCGAGCAGCACCTGGTGTTCGCCTGCGGCCGCTATGAGGGCATCGACCAGCGCGTCTTCGACGACGCCTCCCGTCGCGTGCGTGTGGAGGAGGTCTCCCTCGGTGACTTCGTCCTCATCGGCGGCGAGGTGGCCGTGCTCGCCATGGTAGAGGCCACCACTCGGCTGATGCCCGGAGTGCTCGGCAATCCGCAATCGCACCAAGAGGATTCGTTCTCCGACGGGTTGTTGGAAGGCCCCAGCTACACCCGACCCAAGGTCTGGCGCGATCTCGAGGTCCCGCCGATCCTGTTGTCCGGCGATCACGCCAAGGTCGCCGCCTGGCGACACGAGCAGTCGGTGGAGCGAACGCGTGCGCGTCGTCCCGACCTGCTGTCCGACTGACCGGTTTCTGCTTGGCGTTGGTCGGCGTGTCGTGGAACCGAGCCGTTACCTCCTGCGTCCAACCTTCATGGGGACGTCGTGGATGGTGGAGACCGCCGAGATTCTGAGCCGCATCGATTCGATGGATCCGGCCGCAGCGGGCGCAGACAAGGCGGAGATCGGCCGCATCGCGGCCGCAGCCAAGAGTGCTGCCTCACGGTTGGCCGCGGCGTTCGGCGACGGAACGCTGGAAGGTGTTGCGGCGCGCGCCAGCACCGCGTCGAGCGTTGACCTCAGCCGACAGATCGACGCGACCTCGTCGATCCTGGACATGGCTCAGGGATGGCTGTCGGGCGCGGGCTCGACCCTCGGGTCGACGGTGGCGTTCCGACCGCGCATCGCGGCCGTCGAAGCGATGGGGGAACCCGGGAGCTCGGCCGTCGCTGCTGCGCGCACCGCGTTGGCGAGCCAGCTCACCGGTGTCTACAACGCGCCGATGGCGAGATCGGCGGGTGAAGTCTCGGGCACGTCGATGAACGTCGAGTCGGGCGCGGCTCGGCAGGGTGCCGGGGCCGCGGGGCTGTCCACCGACGGCGCAGATGCGGGTTCCGGTCCCGTCGGCGGCGTTCCGCAGTCGGACGGGTCCGGAGACGTCCCGCCCGCCACCGCACCGCAGACGCAGACGCCGACCGGACCGACCGACCCGGGCAGCCGACCGGGAGGGGAGACGCCGACCTCGAGTCCCCCTCCCGGCGCGGCGCCGCCGACTGGAGCGTCACCCGGGCCGTCGGCGTCGCCGGTCGGCAGTGATCCGCGCTCGGGCGGTCCGGCGGCCTCGGCGCCGGTCGGCGTTCCGCTCGCAGCGGGGCCGGTCTCCGGTGTCGCCCGACCGGTCGCCGGTGTTTCGCGAGTCAGCGGCCCGGGCTCGGCGATGGGGCGTCCGACGGGTCCGCTGACGGCGGGGGCCGGCTCGCCGGGGCTGTCGACCACCACACCGGGCACCGCGTCGTCCGCGACGTCGTCGGCTGCGCCCGCATCGACGTCGGCGAACGCCTCGCCCACGGCACGTCCGGGGCAGGCCCCCTACGGCGCGGGCCCCACGGCGCGGCGCACTGACGACCAACGCGCGCATCGTCCCGCCGACTACCTGCGATCGACCACCGAGGGGATGCTGGTCCTCGGGCCGCAGCCGGTGGTCGGACCGGCGGTGATCGGCCACGTCGTCGTGCAGCCGGAGGCGATCGAAGCGGTGGATGAGGCGGATCCGCGACATTCCGACACGGCAGAATCCGAGGATGATCAGGAACTGGATCTCACCCTGTGACCGACGTTCGGATCGAGAGCGGTGACCTGCGGCTGAGCGAATTTCCCTCCGGGCGGCATCAGTGGCACAATGTTTCAGGTTGCCTGCTGGATACATCTGTCTCCACTGCAGTGCACGGACATAGCAACGGGCACGAACCGGTCGAACCCCGACGATCCTCGTCAGGGCCGCCAGGTTCCTCTGCCCAGCCCAGATTGGACTAACTTTATGAACACCCTGGACTTCCTCGACAAGCAGTCCCTCCGTGACGACATCCCGGAATTCGGCCCCGGCGACACGCTCGACGTGCACGTCAAGGTCATTGAGGGCTCGAAGGAGCGCGTGCAGGTCTTCAAGGGCGTCGTGATCCGTCGCCAGGGTGGCGGCATCGGCGCGACCTTCACCGTCCGCAAGGTCTCCTTCGGTGTCGGCGTGGAGCGTACCTTCCCGGTGCACAGCCCTAACCTGGCCAAGATCGACGTCCTCACCCGCGGTGATGTGCGTCGCGCCAAGCTGTACTACCTGCGTGAGCTGCGCGGCAAGGCTGCCAAGATCAAGGAAAAGCGCTGATCTGAGCGGTTTCACCGCACACTTTCGCTTCGACCCCGGTCGGTGCTCCGTGACAACGGAGTCGCCGACCGGGGTTTCGCGTTTCGCACGACCGGAATCGGCTCGCGCGAGGATCGCTGGCTAGTCTGTAAGGCGTGGCAGACTACAGCGGCGGCGACCAGCAGGGCACACCCGAGGGCGACCCGGTCGGCAAGCACGACGACTCCGTCGATGAGAACCGAACCAAGCACTCCTTCACCTTCCGGGACGCCGACGAGGACTCCGACGAGAAGGAGGGCGGCAAGAGCCGCTGGCTCCGAGAGATCCTCATCATCGTCGGCATCGTGCTGGTGCTGCTGTTCGTCTTCACCCAATTCTTCTTCCGCCAGTACGTGGTGCCGTCCGAGTCGATGGAGCCGACGCTGACCGGGTGCTACGGCTGCACCAACGACCGCATCGTCGTCGACAAGATGGTCTACCGCTTTAGCGATCCGGAGCCCGGCGACGTCGTCGTCTTCAAGGGGCCCACCGAATCGTGGAACGGAAGTTGGACCTCACCGCGATCCTCGAACCCGGTGATCCACAAGGTGCAGGACGTCCTCTCGTTGTTCGCGTTCGCTCCGCCGGACGAGAACAACCTGGTCAAACGTGTCATTGCTACCGGCGGACAGACCGTCCAGTGCCGGGAGGCCGACGGTAAGGGCGTCACCGTCGACGGCAAGTCGCTCAACGAGCCGTACATCGACAAGAACCTGCAGACCGACAACTACCGGATCTCCGACGGTGTCACCAATGCGGGCAGCTGCTACGGCGAGGACTTCGGCCCGATCAAGGTTCCCGACGGGAACGTCTGGGTGATGGGCGACAATCGCAGCAACTCGGCCGACTCGCGCGCGCACATCGACGACGAGCTGCAGGGAACCGTGCCGATCTCCGATATTCGCGGCAAGGTCCGCACCATCATCTATCCGTTCTCCCGGATCGGCGGCGTCGGTTCGGTGAACCCGCAGGACTGATCCGATGACCCGATCGACCCGGTGGCCGCCTCGGTCGCCGGTCCGCAAGGCGGCAGGCCTCCGCACGCTCGAGTTCACCCTCGACCGGCAGGGCCTGGGGCCGGTGGCCGGCGTCGACGAGGCCGGTCGCGGCGCGTGCGCCGGCCCGCTGGTGGTCGCTGCGTGCGTCCTCGGGACCACCCAGCTGAAGTCACTCGCGACGCTCGACGACTCCAAGAAGCTCACCGAGTCGGCGCGCGAGACGCTATACGACGCGGTGGTCCGCTACGCGCGCACCTACAGCGTCGTCGCCATCCCGGCCGCGGAAGTCGATCGACTCGGCGTCCACGTGGCGAACATCGAGGGCATGCGGCGCGCCGTAGCGGGCCTCGATGTTCGGCCGGGCTACATCCTGTCCGACGGCTTCCAGGTTCCCGGTCTGGCCGCGCCGTCGCTCCCGGTGATCGGCGGCGACGGCAACGCCGCGTGCATCGCTGCCGCGTCGATCCTGGCGAAGGTCACGCGCGACCGCATGATGATCGCGATGGACAAGGAGATCCCCGGTTATCAGTTCGCGGTGCACAAGGGGTACGGCACCGCGTTGCACATGTCGTGCCTCGACGCGATCGGCCCCTCGCACGAGCACCGTCGCTCGTACCGCAACGTCCGCGATAGGCTGGCGTAATGAGCGCTGAGGATCTCGAGAAGTACGAAGCCGAGATGGAGTTGTCCCTGTACCGGGAGTACAAGGACCTCGTCGGTCAGTTCACCTACGTGGTGGAGACCGAGCGACGCTTTTACCTGGCGAACGGCGTGAACCTGATTCCTCGGAACGCCGACGGTGAGGTCTACTTCGAGATCCACATGACCGACGCCTGGGTGTGGGACATGTACCGGCCCGCGCGGTTCGTGAAGCAGGTCCGCGTGGTCACGTTCAAGGACGTGAACATCGAGGAGCTGGAGAAGTCGGAGCTGCGGCTCCCCGACGAGCCGTAAGAGCGCTGCGTCCGCGCAGGCCGATCTGTTGACCGATTCGGGGTTGTCCCCACTCGCCGCGGGGTGCTGTTCTGCTCGTTGAGTTCGGTGGTGCTCGCGGCCGATGCTGTCGGGCATGGGGGAGCAGAGAGCACGGGCGGGCACTGATCGTCGGCGGTTGATCGGGCAGATCGGCGAGGACATCGCCGCCGAGTACGTCGCGACGCTGGGATGGCAGATCCTGGCGCGCAACTGGCGGACGCGGAACGGGGAGCTGGATCTGATCGCCGCCGACGGCGACACGCTGGTCGTCGTCGAGGTGAAGACGCGGGCCAGCCGGACCTATACCGATCCGCTGGGCGCGGTGACGCCGCAGAAGCTGCGCCGGATGCGGTTGCTGGCGCGGCAGTGGTTGGCGCAGCAGGAGCGGTTCTGGGAGACCGTCCGCTTCGACGTGGTGTCGGTGCAACTCGATGTCGCCGATCCGGAAGACCTGGCCCGCGCCACGTGGTGGCATCACGTCGGCGTCGAGGAGTGAGCCCGTCGTGTCCGGGTTGGGACGGGTGTACTCGGTGGGGCTCAACGCCTTCGCCGCCGACATGATCGAGATCCAGGCGAACATCTCGTCAGGGCTGCCGGGGGTGACGATCAGCGGCAACGTCGACGCGTCGCTGCGGGAGGCGAAGGAGCGGGTGCGGGCGGCGATCTCGAACAGCGAGCTGAAGTTTCCGGGGACCAAGGTGACGATCGCGTTGGCGCCGGCGAGTCTGCCGAAGATCGGTCCCGGGTTCGACGTCGCCATGGCGATCGCGGTGCTGCTGGCGTCCCGGGAGGTCTCGCCGACCAAGCTCGAGGGCACGGTGATGCTCGGCGAGTTGGCGCTCGACGGCAGGCTGCGGCCGGTGCGCGGCGTGCTGCCGCGGCTGTTGGCGGCGCGGGATGCGGGCTTCGAGCGTGCCGTGGTGCCGATCGGGAATGTCGCGGAGGCGACGCTGGTGTCCGGCCTCGATGTCGGCGGCGCGCAGTCGCTGTCGGATGTGGTGCGGTGGCTGGCCGGTGACGTGGTACTCGACACCGTGGACGGTGAGCGGGCCGAGATCCCGGAGCCGACGATCCCCGACATGGCCGACGTCTCCGGACAGGCCGCGGCGCGGCGGGCGCTGGAGATCGCCGCGGCCGGTGCCCATCACCTGATGATGACCGGGCCGCCGGGCATCGGGAAGACGATGCTCGCGAGCCGGCTGCCGGGGATCCTGCCGCCGCTGGCGCCCGAGGAGGCGCTCGAGGTGACCGCGATCCACTCGATCGCAGGCACCCTGCCCGCGCACCACCCGCTCATCACGTCGCCGCCGTTCGTCGCGCCGCACCACAGTGCGGGCATCACCGCACTGCTCGGGGGCGGAACCGGCATGGCCCGGCCGGGATCGGTGTCGCGGGCGCATCGCGGAATCCTGTTTCTCGACGAATGCGCCGAGATGGGACCCAAAGTCCTCGACTCGCTACGACAGCCGCTGGAGGAAGGGGAGGTACGGATCTCGCGGCGCGACGGCACGGCCGTGTATCCGGCGCGCTTCCAGTTGGTTCTGGCCGCCAACCCGTGCCCGTGCGCGCCAGTCCACGACGTCGACTGCATCTGCACGTCGATTCAGCGGCGACGCTACCTGGGGCGGCTGTCGGGCCCGCTGATGGACCGCATCGACCTGCGGGTGCCGATGGAACCGCCCGCCAACAACGCGCTGATGACCGAGGCCGGCGAGGCGAGCGCGATTGTCGCCGAGCGGGTCGGCGCCGCGCGCGAGGCGGCCAAGCAACGATGGTCGACGGACGGATGGCTCACCAACGCGGAGGTTCCCGGGAACGCGTTGCGTCAGCGATACCGGCCGCCGCTCGCGGCGCTGCGTCCGCTGGAGCAGGCGCTCCGGCACGGTCGGATCACCGCGCGCGGAGCTGACCGGGCGCTGCGCGTGGCGTGGACGATCACCGATCTGCGCGGCGGAGACGAACCGGGGGAGGACGACGTCGTGTCAGCACTGATGTATCGCGATCGGGGAGGGCGAGCATGAAGGACGAGGAACTGCGCGCGTGGGCCTACTTGTCGGCGGTCGCCGAGCCGCCGTGCGCCCCGTTGATCGCGCTGGTCGACGACGTCGGGGCCGTGGCGGCCGCAGCGGCGATCAAGCAGCGGGCCGTTCCGTCCGCTCACCGACGAGTGCTCGTCCCCACGGAGGCGCGCGCGGCGGTCGACCGGTCGGCGCAGGACTTGGAGACCTGCGAACGGATCGGTGCCCGATTGGTCACTCGAGACGACGCCGACTGGCCGGCGTGGCAGCTGCTCGCGCTCGACCGAGCGGACACCGCGGCTCGGGGCGGAGCGCCGCTCGCACTCTGGGTGCGCGGTCCGCGGACCTGCGCGGAGATCGCCGACTCGTCGCTGGCGCTGATCGGCTCGCGGGCGGCGTCGTCGTACGGCGACTACGTGGCGGGCCAGATGGCCGGGCAGCTCGCCGACCACGGGTGGTCGGTGATCTCCGGTGGGGCCTACGGGATCGACGGCGCTGCACATCGCGGAGCACTGGCCGCCGGTGGGTGCACCGCGGCGGTGCTGGCGTGCGGGATCGATCGCGACTACCCGACGGGCCATGCGCAACTGCTGCGGGAGATCGCCCAGGAAGGTCTGGTCGTGACCGAGTACGCGCCGGGGACCGCCGCGGCCAAACATCGGTTCCTCACCCGCAACCGACTGGTCGCGGCGCTGGCCTCCGGGGTGATCGTGGTGGAAGCGGGACGCCGATCCGGGGCTGCGAACACGGCGGCGTGGGCCAAACGAATCGGTCGACCGCTGGGTGCCGTCCCGGGCCCGGTGACGAGCGCGACGTCGGTCGGAACCAACGCGATCATCGCCGAGGGCGACGCGACGTTGGTGGTCGACGGCGCCGCCGCCATCGCGTTGGCCTCACCCGACGGGCACGACGCCAGACCCGAGTCGCGGCGCCGACCGACGGACGGTCTGCGCGACGAGCAGAAGCAGGTGCTCGAAGCGTTGCCCGCCCGAGGCGGCCTCACAGTCGACGAGATCGCCTTCGTCTCGGGGATCAGCGTGGACGAGGTCCTGCGGTCGCTCGCGAGCCTGGAACTGGCCGGGTTCGTCGACGGCTCGGGCGGGACCTGGCAGCTGGTGCGGGGGTAGGCGCGGGCGGTGGGCGGGAGTGGCTCTCGTCCGCGACTTCCGAATCCCTGTTAGCCTGGCCTAAGAGAACGATTTACCTGCGTAAACAAGGAGATCGCGTGGCGAAGCGGTTGAACACGATGGCAGTCCTGCGCACTGAGCAGCTGACCCCGCACATGGTTCGGGTCTGGTTGGGTGGCGACGGCTTCGACGACTTCCTGCCGGTCGGCGGCGACGGCACCCCGGAGAACCCGGACACCGACATGTACGTGAAGTTCGTGTTCGCCCCGGACGGTGTCGAGTACCCGCATCCGCTGAACGTCGAAGAACTCCGCGCCACCCTGCCGCCGGAGCAGCGGCCGATCCTGCGGACCTACACGGTGCGCCACTACCTGCCCGCCAGCCGCGAGCTCGCCGTCGACTTCGTGGTCCACGGCGACGAGGGGATCGCCGGTCCGTGGGCGCGCGGCGTACAGCCGGGGGAGACCATCAGCTTCCAGGGCCCGGGCAGCGGCTACCGCCCCGACCCGGCCGCGCCGTGGCATCTGCTGGTGTCCGACGAAGCCGGCCTGCCTGCGTTGGCCGCGGCGCTCGAGGCATTGCCCGCCGATGCGCTCGCGAAGGTGTTCATCGAGGTCGCGGGGCCGGAGGACGAACTGGACCTCACCGCGCCGGTTGGCGCCGACATCACCTGGGTGCACCGGGGCGCCGGCTCGGCCGACGCCGCCGAGGACGTCGCGGGCGACAACGCCCCGATCGTCGCGGCCGTCAGGGCCGCGGAGTGGCTCGACGGCGAACCCCAGGTCTTCATCCACGGCGAAGCGCAAGCGGTGATGAAGAATCTCCGCGGCTATGTCCGGAAGGAACGCGGGGTCAGCGCCAAGCGGGCCGGGTCGATCTCCGGGTACTGGCGTCGCGGCCGCACCGAAGAGGGCTTCCGGCAGTGGAAGGCCGATCTTCGGAAGGTCGAGGGCGCGGGCTGACCGGGAGCGCAGACCCGGTCGCGGCGGTCAGTTGCAGTCGACGGGGTCGTCGACGAGTTCGCTGCGCGGCACCGAGAAGGCCGCGCCTGCGGCCAGCACACTGACGACCAGGGAGATGATGGTGGCCCAGACGTAGGCGTCGACCGTCGGGAACGGCAACGGCCCCGACGGCCCGTCGACCATCGCGATCGACGCCGACAGGATCATCGCGACGACGGCCGTGGCCAGCGAGGTGCCGATGGACCGCATGGTGGAGTTGACGCCGTTGGCCTCGCCGGTCTGTGTCACCGGCACCCATTCCATGATCAACGACGGCATCGCCGCATACGCGATACCGAGCCCGGCGCCGACCACGGCATTGATCCAGATCAACCAGATCCAGCTGGTGGCCCACGGGCCCACCAGCATCACCAGGAAGATCGCGTAGCCGAGACCGATGATGAGGCTGCCGAGCCCCAGCGAGATGCGCGCCCCGAACTGCCGGGACATCCACGCACTCACATACGAGAACGCGAACATCACCAGGCCGCCGGGCATCAAGACGAGGGCTGCCTGCACCATCGACAGCCCGGTTCCCGCAGGCGCCGACTCGGGGGCCATCAGGACCTGGATGGGCATCATCTGCATCGCGTAGAAGACGAATCCCGCGGCCATGGACGCGATGTTGGTCAGCAGCACGGGACGACGCACATTGATCTGCAGGTCGATCAAGGCGTTCGGGTGCCGCCGCTCGTACTGCCACCACAGCACGGCGACCACCACGAAGCCGGCGAACAGACCGAGCACGGTCGGGCTGGTCCAGCCCCACGCGTGCCCCTTGGACAGTGCCAGCAGGATGCACACCAGGAAGACGCTCAGGCCGAGTGCGCCGATCGCGTCGAACCGGCCACCGGTCGCTGTCGCACTCGCCGGAACGGTCGCCAGGACCGCCGCCATGGCCGCCACCGCGAAGCCCGCACTGACCCAGAACAGCGCGTGCCAGCTCAGATGCTGGGCGATCGCGGCGGCGAACGGCAGGCCCAGGGATCCGCCGACGCCCAGCGAGGCGCTCATGGCGCCGATCGACGAACCGAGACGGTGTATCGGCACGATGTCGCGAATCAGGCTGATGCCGAGCGCGACGGTGCCGATGCCCATGCCCTGCAGGCCGCGGCCGATGAGGAACGGAATCAAGCTCGACGACAGCGCGCACACCAGCGAGCCGACGGCCACGGCCGCCAAGCAGGCCAGCAGCATCCGGCGCTTGCCGACCATGTCGCCGAGACGTCCGGAGATCGGCGTCACGACGGCACCGGTCAGCAGGGTGATGGTCAGCGCCCACGCGGCGTTGGTCGGCGTGGTGTTCAGCAGCGTCGGGAGCTCGGGGATCAACGGGACGATGATCGTCTGCATGAGCGCGACGACGATGCCCGCCGCACACAGCACCGCGACCGCCAGGCGCGAGTTGGTCGAAGACCCCTCCGGAACTGCGGCGGAACTCATCGCCGGAATCGAGGTCGTGTGCTCAGTCAGCTCGGAACTCTTTCGATTTGTCACTATCACTACGGAACTAGATTGATACAGAACTAGACCTTTCACTATGGCCGGTCCGACGCCTACTAGCGAGTCCGCTGGGTGAGACGCCGCGAGCCGGGTACCTTTCGGGCATGACCGATGCGCTGATGGCGTTCGCCGAGCACCTGGGCTTCGAGAAGGGGCACAGCAAGCACACGGTGCGCGCGTACGTCGGCGACATTCGGGGCCTCATCTCGTTCGCCGGCGCCCGCGGCGTCGAGATCGGCGACATCGACCTGCCGTTGCTGCGCGCCTGGCTCGCCGAACACGCGCGCCGCGGCGATGCACGCACGACCATCGCCCGTCAGGTCTCGTCGGCCAAGACCTTTTGCGCGTGGGCGGTCCGACAGGGGCTGCTGCCGACCGATCCCGCCCAGCGCCTGCAGGCGCCGAAAGCACACCGGGTGCTGCCCACCGTGCTCGCGCCCCAGCAGGCGGCCGCGGCGGTCGACGCCATCGACGACGACGCTCCCGTCGGACTCCGAGACCGGCTGATCCTGGAACTGCTCTATGCCAGCGGCATCCGCGTCGGCGAACTCTGCGGACTCGATCTCGGCGACGTCGACACCGACCGTCGGGTGATCCGCGTGGTCGGCAAGGGCGACAAGGAACGGGCCGTGCCGTACGGCGGGCCCGCCGCCACCGCGCTGGACCGATGGTTGTCGAAGGGGCGTCCGGCGTTGGCCACCCCGGCGTCGGGGGAGGCACTGCTGCTGGGAGTCAAAGGCGGACGGCTGGATCAGCGCATGGCGCGGACCGTGGTGCATCGAGCCACCGAAGCCGCCGGTCAACCTGTCGGTCCCCACGCACTGCGCCACAGTGCGGCGACCCACCTGCTGGAGGGCGGCGCTGATCTGCGCGTGGTGCAGGAACTGCTCGGCCACTCGTCGTTGGCGACGACGCAGCTCTACACCCATGTCAGCGTCGAACGGTTGCGCGCGGTGCATCAGCAGGCCCATCCGCGCGCCTGACCGGCCCTACTCGTTCATCGCCTACTCATTCATCCCTGGCTCGTTCATCACCGGTTTCAAACGCACGCGCAGCAATCCGAGCAGGCCCAACGGGTTCAGATAGTCGGCCTGCCTGCCCGCCCCGCGCCGAGCGCCCCAGTGCAGACAGGCCTCGACCGGACATCCGGCATGCCCAGACGCCAGATACCCGATCACCTGACCGGTCGTGACGTGCTCGCCGCGACGGACCTGCGCGGTCACCGGCTCGTACGTGGTGGTGATGCCGTCCGGATGCAGGACTGAGATCACCGGCCGTCCCGCCACCGGCCCGGCGAAGGTCACCGTCCCCGCACGGGCCGCCAGCACGGCAGCGTCCGGACTGCTCCCGAGATCGACGCCCCGATGCCCCGACAACCAGCGCTGCGCCGGTGGGTCGAAGGACCTGCTGACCGACGGACGGGGCTGGAGCGGCCAGTCGTAGGCGGGGCGGGCGGAAGTGGAGGGCTGGGGGAGGGAGAGGAGGGCGGTGATCAGCGTGAGTGCGGCGAGGAGGACTGGTCGGTAGTGGGTCATAGTAGTTAGACGCTGGCGGGGTGGGTTTGGATCCATGGGTGGGGTGGCGTGTCGGGGGTTGGGGTTGACTCCGTCGCGACTTGCCTGGTCGTCTGGGATCGGAGTAGTCTGGCCGACGCACTCGGGCATGTCTCGAGTGACTTCGCGCGCCCGCGAGAAGACACCAGAACACGCAGTCCCGGATCCGTCCGGGTGTGACTGACGGTGGCGGGCGCCAGGGCCGATCCTCAACCCGAGAATCGGCGACAACTGCGAGAGAAGGACTATTCATGGCTGTCGTAACCATGAAGCAGCTGCTGGACAGCGGCGCACACTTCGGTCATCAGACCCGTCGCTGGAACCCGAAGATGAAGCGCTTCATCTTCACCGACCGCAACGGCATCTACATCATCGACCTGCAGCAGACGCTGTCGTACATCGACCGCGCCTACGAGTTCGTCAAGGAGACTGTCGCCCACGGCGGCACCGTCCTCTTCGTCGGCACCAAGAAGCAGGCGCAGGAATCGATCGCCGAAGAGGCGACGCGCGTCGGCATGCCGTACGTGAACCAGCGCTGGCTCGGTGGCATGCTCACCAACTTCCAGACCGTCCACAAGCGTCTGCAGCGTCTCAAGGAACTTGAGACCATGGAGCAGACCGGTGGCTTCGAGGGTCGCACCAAGAAGGAAATCCTCATGCTCACGCGTGAGATGAACAAGCTGGACCGCACCCTCGGCGGCATCCGCGACATGGCCAAGGTCCCCTCGGCCGTGTGGGTTGTCGACACCAACAAGGAGCACATCGCCGTCGGCGAGGCTCGCAAGCTGAACATCCCGGTCATCGCGATCCTGGACACCAACTGCGACCCGGACGTCGTCGACTACCCGATCCCGGCGAACGACGATGCCATCCGCAGCGCCGCTCTGCTGACTCGCGTGATCGCTTCGGCCGTCGCCGAGGGCGTGCAGGCACGCGCAGGCCAGGCCAGCGGCGACGCGAAGCCCGAGGCCGGCGAGGGCGAGCCGCTCGCCGAGTGGGAGCAGGAACTGCTGGCCGAGGCCACCACGCCTGCTGCAGCTCCTGCCGCCGACGGCGCGACTGAGGCTCCGGCCGCAGAGCAGTCGGCCGCAGAATAAGTACGACCGAACAAGAAACGGGCTAGGCCATAGAGCCCTTTCTCCGGCGGGGTGACACACCCCGCCGGAGAATCTTGTCTCTCGATCACAAATCGAAGAAGGAGGGTCGCCACACATGGCGAACTACACCGCTGCGGACGTCAAGCGTCTGCGCGAACTGACCGGTTCGGGAATGCTCGACTGCAAGAACGCTCTTGCGAACAACGACGGTGACTTCGACAAGGCTGTCGAGGAGCTCCGCATCAAGGGCGCCAAGGACGTCGGCAAGCGCGCCGAGCGTTCGACCGCCGAGGGCCTGGTCGCGGCACGCGACGGCGTCATGATCGAGCTCAACAGCGAGACCGACTTCGTCGCGAAGAACGACGAGTTCCAGAAGCTGGCCGACGACGTGCTGGGTGCCGCCGTCGAGCTGCGCTCGAACGACGTCGACGCACTGCTGGCCGCCAAGCTGGGCGACGGCACCGTCGCCGACGCCGTCGAGGCGCTGTCGGCCAAGATCGGCGAGAAGCTGGTCCTGCGTCGCGTCGCCGCATACGACGGCCCGGTCGCCGTCTACCTGCACAAGCGTGCCTCGGACCTGCCGCCGTCGGTCGGCGTGCTGGTTTCGTACACCGGCGAGGGCGACGCTGCCGCGGAGGCCGCTCGCGGCGCCGCCATGCAGGTCGCTGCCCTGCGCGCCAAGTACGCTTCCCGCGACGAGGTCCCCGCGGACGTCGTCGAGAGCGAGCGTCGCGTGGCCGAGGAGACCGCCAAGGCCGAAGGCAAGCCGGAGCAGGCTCTGCCGAAGATCGTGGAAGGCCGCCTCAACGGCTTCTTCAAGGACGTCGTCCTGGTCGACCAGCCGTCGGTCACCGACTCCAAGAAGACCGTGAAGGCCATCCTGGAAGAGGCAGGCGCCTCGGTTGCTGCGTTCAGTCGCTTCGAGGTCGGCCAGTCCTGACCTGAGGCACCCCAGCACTTTCCGGCCCCGGAATCTGCCCGCGAGGGCGATTCCGGGGCCGGAGTGCGTAGCAGGGGGCCGCGGCACACTAAGATGGATGAAGTTTGTGCTGACACTCGAGCGAAGGAAGAGATGAGCGAACTGCAGTCGACCGCAGACGAGGGTAGAGCGGGCTTCTCCCGAGTACTTCTGAAACTCGGCGGCGAGATGTTCGGCGGGGGATCCGTCGGCTTGGATCCCGATGTGGTCGGCGCAGTGGCCGACCAGATCGCCGAGGTCGTCTCCTCGGGCGTGCAGGTGGGAATCGTGATCGGTGGCGGAAACTTCTTCCGCGGCGCGGAGCTGCAGCAGCGCGGCCTCGACCGATCGCGGTCGGACTACATGGGCATGCTCGGCACAGTCATGAATTGCCTTGCGCTGCAGGACTTCCTGGAGAAGCGTGGGATCACTACCCGGGTCCAGACCGCGATCACCATGGGGCAGGTGGCCGAGCCGTACCTGCCGCTGCGCGCCGTCCGGCACCTGGAGAAGGGCCGCGTCGTGATCTTCGGCGCCGGCATGGGCATGCCCTACTTCTCCACCGACACCACGGCGGCCCAGCGGGCGCTGGAGATCAAGGCCGAGGCCGTGCTGATGGCGAAGGCTGTCGACGGCGTGTACTCCGACGACCCGCGGGTGAACCCGGATGCCGAGCTGTTCCGCGAGATCACCCATCGCGAGGTGATCGAGAAGGAGCTGAAGGTCGCCGACGCCACAGCGTTCAGTCTCTGCATGGACAACAACATGCCGATGCTGGTGTTCAACCTGCTCGAGCGTGGAAACATCGCACGTGCGGTGGCGGGCGAGCCGATCGGCACGCTGGTCAGCACGCCGCAGGCCGACTGACCGCCCTCGGCATCGAACTCGAACGTCCAGATCGTAAGGAAAGAAGAAGGTCACATGATCGACGAAGCCCTGCTTGAGGCCGAAGAGAAGATGGAGAAGGCGGTCGACCATCTGCGCAACGACATGGCGTCCATCCGGACCGGTCGCGCGAACCCCGCCATGTTCAACAAGATCGCCATCGAGTACTACGGCTCGATGACTCCGATCACGCAGGTCGCGAGCATCAACGCTCCGGAACCGCGGTTGATCGTCATCAAGCCGTACGAGGCATCGACGATGGGCGCCATCGAGACGTCCATCCGCAACTCCGACCTCGGGGTCAACCCGACCAATGACGGCAACGTCATCCGCGTCGCGATCCCGCAGCTCACCGAGGAGCGTCGCAAGCAGCTCGGCAAGCAGGCACGCGGCAAGGGCGAGGACGCCAAGGTCACCATCCGCAACGTCCGCCGCAAGGCCGTCGACGAGCTCAAGCGGATCCAGAAGGACGGCGACGCAGGCGAGGACGAGGTGGTTCGCGCCGAGAAGGATCTCGACAAGACCACGCACGGGTACACCGACGCGGTCGACGAACTGGTCAAGAACAAAGAAGCCGAGCTGCTCGAAGTATGACGAGCACACCGGAGCGGGCGGAGTCGGCGCCCGGCGGGACCTCACGAGCGGGTCGCAACCTCCCCGCGGCGATCGGAGTCGGCGGCAGCCTCGGGGCGATGATCATCGTCGTCCTGCTGTTCGCGCCGAACGGGTGGTACGTGGTCGTGTCCATCGCGTTGGCGATCGCGACCTGGGAGGTGGCCAAGCGTCTGCGCGACGGCGGCTACGCCGTTCCGGTGATCCCGCTCATCGTGGGTGGCCAAGCGATGCTCTGGTCGTCGTGGCCGTTCGGGCTCGAGGGCACGTTCGTGGCGATGGCCGCCACCGTCCTGGTGATGATGGTCTGGAAGCTGTTCGCCCAGGGCTTGGCCAACGCGCCCGAGAACTACATGCGCGACCTGTCGGTGTCGACCCTCGTGCTCGCCTGGCTGCCGATGCTCGCCACCTTCGGCACCGAGATGGTCCGCGAAGACCAGGGCAACATGCGCGTGTTCACGCTGGTCCTGGTAGTCGTCTGCTCGGACGTCGGTGGCTACGCGGCCGGTGTGCTCTTCGGTAAGCACCCGATGGCCCCCGCCATCAGCCCGAAGAAGTCGTGGGAGGGACTCGGCGGTTCGCTGGTCGTGGGGACGCTGGGCGCGGTGGCCTGCGCGCTGTGGATCCTGGACACGCCGAACTGGTGGATCGGTCTGGTCCTCGGCCCGCTGCTGGTGCTCGTCGCGACCACCGGAGATCTGGTGGAGTCGCAGATCAAGCGCGACCTCGGCATCAAGGACATGGGCACCCTCCTGCCCGGACACGGCGGCATCATGGATCGCCTCGACTCGCTGCTGCCGTCCGCATTCGTCACCTGGGCCGTGCTGGCCTGGCTGCTGTGAGCAGCAGCCAGGCTCCCGGCCGGTGACTCACGACTGCTGCTTGCCCGCCTGCTTCACGACGCGGTTCAACTGAAGGATCCGCGCGCCGCCCAGCGCGGCGGTGATCAGTGAGCCGATGATGGCGGCCACCAGCATCGCCACACCGACCGGCAGGTCGATCTTGCCGAAGAGTACGTTCACCTCGACGTTCTCCAGATTCGCCACGATGAAGACCAGCAGCAGAATCATCGCGATCACACCGACCACCCACGCCACGTAGGTGGCGCGCGTCCGGGTGCGCGAGACGTCTTCGACAGCCTTGCGAAGCCGCCTGCGCTCCTCGTCGATCTCTTCGTGGAGCCGTTCGCCCGCGCCCGCGTGGGACGTCGCGGCGGTGTCGGCGGATTCCGTAGCGGGGATTTCCGGGAGGTCCGCACCGTCCTGCGGATCTGGAGTCGTCATCTCTCCATGATCACATGAGACAATGGAACACGTGACTTCTCTGCCGCTCGTGTTCGACGCTCCCAAACGTGGCCTGCCGCCCAAGCATTTCGCCGACTTGGATCCGCAGGGCCGGATCGATGCCGTCGCCGAGCTCGGGCTCCCGAAGTTTCGTGCGAACCAGCTGGCCAAGCACTATTTCGCCCGATTGACGGCCGATGTCGACGAGATGACCGACCTGCCCGCGGGTAAGCGCGAAGCCGTCCGGGAGAAGCTGTTCCCGACGTTGATGACGCCGATTCGCAACGTCTCGTGCGACGACGACAGCACCCGCAAGACGCTGTGGCGGCTGCACGACGGAACGCTGCTGGAATCGGTTCTGATGCGCTATCCGGAGCGGAACACCCTGTGCATCTCCTCACAAGCGGGCTGCGGCATGGCGTGCCCGTTCTGTGCCACCGGCCAGGGCGGCCTGGACCGCAACCTCTCGACCGCCGAGATCGTCGACCAGGTCCGCGCGGCCGCCCGCTCGCTGCGCGACGGCGAGGTCGGGGAGCCGGGCCGACTGTCGAACATCGTCTTCATGGGCATGGGCGAACCGCTCGCCAACTACAAGCGGGTGGTGGACGCCGTCCGCAAGATCACCTCGCCGGAGCCCGAGGGCTTCGGCATCTCGGCACGCTCGGTCACGGTCTCGACCGTCGGCCTGGCCCCGTCGATCCGCAGACTGGCCGACGAAGGCCTGTCGGTGACGCTGGCGGTGTCGCTGCACACCCCCGACGACGAACTCCGCGACACCCTGGTGCCCGTCAACAACCGGTGGTCGGTGTCCGAGGTGCTCGACGCTGCGCGCTACTACGCTGACACGACCGGTCGCCGGGTGTCGATCGAGTATGCGCTGATTCGCGATGTGAACGACCAGCCGTGGCGAGCGGACCTGCTCGGGAAGAAGCTCCGCGCCGCGCTCGGCCCGCTGGTGCACGTCAACCTGATTCCGTTGAACCCGACGCCCGGCTCCGAGTGGGACGCCAGCCCCAAGCCGGTGGAGGCCGAGTTCGTCCGGCGGGTGCGCGAGCACGGGGTGTCGTGCACCGTCCGCGACACCCGCGGTCAGGAGATCGCGGCGGCCTGCGGCCAGCTCGCGGCCGAAGAGAAGTAGACCCCTGCACAACGACGAGGGCCCCGGACTGGAAAGTCCGGGGCCCTCGTGTGGCAGATCTGCGCGTCAGCGCTTCCAGGCGCCCTTGCGCGGGATCATCGCGTAGACGGTGTAACCCATCAGCGACACAGCGATCACGATCAGCCAGATGTCCTCGACGTGGCCGACGTGATTGCCCTTCAGCATGCCCAGCAGGATCAACGCGGTGACGAACGACGCCGCGGCGATCGACTTGCGGGCGACACCGTGCCAGCCGAATCGTGCCGACGGGGCGTTGACGGGTTCGCGTGCCCATCCGGTATCGACGGTTGCAACCTCAGTGCTTGCCACGTTCACTCCTTATGACGACCGGTAGTAGTCCGGCCTACAGCATAACCCGACCGATATGCGCGACAATGGCAGGTGTGACGACTCGCGTTTTGATTCTGGGATCCACGGGATCCATTGGCACCCAGGCCCTTGAAGTGGTGGCCGAGCATCCGGAGCGGTTCACCGTGGTCGGCCTCGGCGCCGGGGGCGGCAACCTCGATCTCTTGGAGAAACAGGTGGCGGCGACCGGACTGTCGGCCCGCCAGGTGGCAGTCGCCGATGCGGCGGCCGCCGCAGCCCTCAGCGACCGACTCGGGGGACCCGTCCTGGGCGGCCCCGAAGCCATGGTGGCGCTCGTCGAGTCGGTGGAAGCCGATGTCGTCCTCAACGGTGTCGTCGGCGCCATCGGGCTGGGGCCGAGTCTGGCCACACTCAAGACCGGAGCACGGCTCGCGCTGGCCAATAAGGAGTCGCTGGTGGCCGGCGGTGCGCTGGTGCTCGACGCCGCGGCACCCGGGCAGATCGTCCCGGTCGACTCCGAGCACTCGGCCATCGCGCAGTGCCTGCGGGGCGGCACACCGGCCGAAGTCGACCGACTGGTGCTCACCGCATCCGGTGGCCCTTTCCGCGGGTGGAGCGCGGAGCAGGTACGCGATGTGACGCCGGAACAGGCGGGCAAGCATCCGACCTGGTCGATGGGGCCGATGATCACCCTCAACTCGGCGACGCTGGTGAACAAGGCGCTCGAGGTGATCGAGGCGCACCTGCTTTTCGACGTCGCCTACGACCGCATCGATGTGACCGTTCACCCGCAGTCGATCGTTCACTCGATGGTCACGTTCGTCGACGGTGCGACCATCGCCAAGGCCTCGCCCCCTTCGATGAAGCTCCCGATCGCCCTGGCGATGGGCTGGCCGGATCGGGTACCCGGGTCGTCGGCCGCATGCGACTGGACCACCGCCGCCACGTGGACGTTCGAGCCGGTCGACAACGAGGTCTTCCCGGCGATCGAACTCGCCCGGGCCGCGGGCACGGCGGGCGGCAGTCTGACGGCGGTGTACAACGCGGCCAACGAGGTGGCCGCCGAGGGTTTCTTCGCAGGAGCGATCACCTTTCCGCGGATCGTCGGCATCATCGGCGATGTGCTCGACGACGCACATCAGTGGTCGTCGAGGCCAGGTACTCTCGATGAGGTGCTGGAAGCAGATCGGTGGGCGCGGATGCGCGCCGCCGAGTTGGTCTCCGCGCAGTCGTAACCCGGTTGGATGGAGTCGGTAAGTGAGTCTGGTGCTCGGCGTCGCGCTTTTTGCGCTGGCCTTGCTGATCTCGATCGCATGGCACGAACTCGGCCACATGTGGGCCGCCCAGGCCACCGGAATGAAGGTGCGCCGCTACTTTGTGGGCTTCGGGCCCACGGTGTGGTCCACCCGGCGCGGTGAGACCGAGTACGGCATCAAGGCGCTGCCGCTCGGCGGGTTCTGCGATATCGCGGGAATGACGCCGCACGAGGAACTGACCGACGACGAGCGCGCGCGGGCGATGTATGCGCAGCCGACGTGGAAGCGTCTGGTGGTGCTGCTGGCCGGCCCGATGCAGAACTTCATCCTCGGCTTCGCCCTGATCGTGGTCCTCGGCCTCGGCTGGGGCCTGCCGATCATCGGTGACCAACCCGTCTACGCGACCTCGGTGGAATGCGTCGCCCCGTCGACCGATGCGCAGGGCAAGCCGGTCGAGTGTTCCGGCCCGGCGCCCGCGGCGGCGGCCGGAGTGCAGGTCGGCGATCGGATTCTGGCGGTCGACGGCGAGACCGTCAGCGGCTCCGGCGACCTGGTTTCGCGGGTCCAGCAGTCGTCCGGGAGCGTAGTCCTGACGGTGGAGCGGGACGGACAGCAGCACGACCTCACGGTTCCGGTCACCCAGGTTCAGCGGATGGTGGCGCGCGAAGGCGAGACGCCGACGCCGGCCGAGGTCGGGGCGATCGGTGTCGGACTGGACACCCAGACCGTTGCCGAATACGACTTCCTGACCGTGTGGGGCGGAGCGGTCAGCTTCACCGGCGACATCATCACCGAGACGTTCAAGGCCCTGCTGTCGCTTCCGTCGAAGGTGGCGGGACTCTGGGACGCGGTCACCGGCGGCGAGCGCGCGGTCGACAGCCCGGTCAGCGTGGTCGGTGCGTCGGTTCTCGGCGGTCAGGCCGTCGAGCGCGGCTACTGGGACATGTTCCTGGGGCTGCTGCTGAGCGTGAACTTCTTCCTCGGCGCGTTCAATCTGGTGCCGCTGTTGCCGCTGGACGGCGGACACATGGCCATCGCGCTGTTCGAGAAGGCGCGCAACACGGTCCGCCGGTGGTTCGGTCGCAGTGCCGCGGGCCCGATCGACTACTACAAGCTGCTTCCGCTGACCTACGCGGTGGTCGTGGTGATGGGCGGCTTCATGCTGCTGACGCTCACCGCCGACATCGTGAATCCGATCAAGGTCTTCTGATCGGAAGTCGGTAGACTTGACGACAAAAGCGCATGTCATAAGAGAGAAGGATCATGACTGAAATCGGCCTCGGAATCCCGTCGGCTCCGCCGCCCGTGCTGGCGCCGCGCCGCAAGACGAGGCAGATCATGGTCGGCGACGTCGGTGTCGGCAGCGACTATCCGATCTCCGTCCAGTCGATGTGCACCACCAAGACGCACGACGTGAACGCCACCCTGCAGCAGATCGCGCAGCTCACCGCTGCCGGATGCGACATGGTGCGCGTGGCGTGCCCGCGCCAGGAGGACGCCGATGCGCTCGCGGTGATCGCTCGCAAATCGCAGATCCCGGTGATCGCCGACATCCACTTCCAGCCCAAGTACATCTTCGCGGCGATCGATGCGGGCTGCGCCGCGGTGCGCGTCAACCCCGGCAACATCAAGGAGTTCGACGGACGGGTCAAGGAGGTCGCCAAGGCGGCCGGTGCCGCGGGCACGCCGATTCGCATCGGCGTCAACGCGGGTTCGCTCGACAAGCGGCTGATGGAGAAGTACGGCAAGGCCACCCCCGAGGCGCTCGTCGAGTCGGCACTGTGGGAGGCGAGCCTGTTCGAGGAACACGGCTT
>NZ_JAAYXO010000060.1 GCF_012515855.1 Gordonia sp. (in: high G+C Gram-positive bacteria) | reverse complement strand
GCCGCGAAGTACTCGGTCGGGGCGTCGTCGCCGCCGAAGGTCGTGGGGAAGGCGTCACCCGGCAGCAGCGAGGTGAACCCGCGCTCGGTCAGCGCCTCCCACAGGCCCGGCCATTCGTCGTGTCCGGGGCCCAGGAGCACGGCGTCGACCGGTAGCGGGCCGGCGAGTTCGACGATCATGCCGTTGGCCCGGTTCACTTCGGGGACCGTCGCCTCCACCACATCGTCCAGGCGCAGTCGGACCAGGCGCAGGTGATGCTCACCCATCATCAGGGTGCTGTCCTGGTCCACCAGCGCGCGGCGGGCGCGGTTCACCACGCCGACCAACTCGCCGAAGGCTTCGGGGCTGTCGGCTTCCACCAGACCGGTGTCGCGCAGGTAGCCGGAGATCCGGGCGTCGAGCACCGCGGGGGTGATGCGCGCTTCGACATCGGAGGCGGCCACGGCACCGTCGACGATCCGCCCGGCCCACAGTCCGGCGTCACTGATGTCGAGCGCGATGATCGCGCCGGTCGGCCGTTCGGGCAGGTCGAACCCGGCGAGCCACTGCGGCTGCCTGCTGAATGGACCTGTCACGACGACCTCCCTCCCCTAGGGCCTCGGCGACTTCATGATCGCGCTATTTGTGAAAGTTCAGGTAGGCCTTGGACGGCGTCGGCCCACGCTGTCCTTGGTATTTTGATCCGACCGATGCGCTGCCGTACGGGCTTTCCGCCGGACTCGTCAGGCGCAGCAGGCACAGCTGACCGATCTTCATGCCCGGCCACAGCGTGATCGGCAGGTTCGCCACGTTCGAGAGCTCCAGCGTGATGTGGCCGGAGAACCCGGGGTCGATGAACCCAGCGGTCGAGTGCGTCAGCAGACCCAGGCGACCCAGCGACGACTTCCCCTCGAGCCGTCCCGCCAGGTTGTCGGGCAGCGAGCACACCTCGAGCGTCGAGCCGAGGACGAACTCACCCGGGTGCAGCACAAACGGCTCGCCGTCGCCGGGTTCCACCAGCGTCGTCAGCTCGTCCTGCCGCTGCGCGGGGTCGATGTGGGTGTACTTGGTGTTGTTGAAAACACGGAACAACGAGTCCAGGCGCACGTCCACGCTCGACGGCTGAACCAGCGCGGGATCGTACGGGTCGATCCCGAGGCTTCCAGCTTCGATCTCGGCACGGATGTCACGGTCGGAAAGCAGCACGGGTACCAGCGTAGTCGACCCCTGCTGGTCGAGTTCGCCGCCGCGAGCCTGCGAGCGCCGGCCCCACGCTGGTCGAGTATCGCCGCCGCGAGCTTGCGAGCGCTCGGCGATTATCGAGACCGAACACCCCGCACCCCGCGCGCCCACCCTCACATCGCGCAACCCGCCCCTGACCGGCCACCCTCGGCGATACGCTCGGCCCGTGGCCCCCTCCCTCCTGCGCTTCACCAAGCGCGCCGCCGTCACCGCCTGCTGTCTCGTCGGATCTCTCGCGACCGTCCTGACCACCGCCCCGGCGACCGCCGCTCCCCAGCAGTCGCTCACCATCACTGTCGACCCCACCCAGCCCGGACGCGTCATTCCTCAGGACTTCGTCGGACTCTCGTTCGAGGTCAACCAGTTGCACCGCACCTGGACCGATCCGCGGCGCGGCAACGTCGCCACGCTCCTGCGGAACCTCGGGGTCGGCAATCTTCGGTTCAGCGCGAACCAAGTCGATCAGACCGCGTGGATGCCCGACCCCTCGAAGCCGACCCCGTCGTGGGCGGTGAAGGGACAGCGCGTGGTGCCCGACGACCTCTCGCGCGTCGGAAGGCTGGCTGCGGCCACCGGGTGGAGCGTCGATCTCGGCGTCAATCTCGGTCACTTCGACCCCGCCGCCGCTGCCGACCAGAGCGCTGCGGCCGCCGCCCGCATCGGCCCCGGCCTGCGGTCGATCCAGATCGGGAACGAGCCCAACTTCTTCATTCTGAGCGCGGCCGACGGGAGTCGCCGCGCATACAACCCGCAGTGGTATGTCCGCGATGCCACGACCTATCGCAAGGCGATCCGCGCCGCGGCCCCGGACGTCCGGATCGAAGGCCCGGACACGGTCAGCGCGGGCATCGGCGTGCCGCCGTTCGACGCGGCGGCCTGGCCGGTCCTCGCCGAGCAGTGGCTGCGCGCCTACGTCTCGGCGTTCGGCGCCCAGAGCCGCGTGTTGAACCAGCACTACTACCCGTTCGTCAACGTCACGCGCGTCGGCGTCCCCGGGTCGGCCGCCCGGGCGGTCGGCGCGCTGCCGACGGTCGACCGCCTCCTGGAGCCGACCACCCAGGCCAAGCAGCTGACCTTCCTCCGCGAGTTCGCGACCGTCGCGCGTCGAGCGGGCCTCGAACCCCGACTCTCGGAAACCAACTCGGTCGCGAAGGAAGGGCGCGAAGGCGTCACCAACTCCTTCGGCGCCGCCTTGTGGACCGTCGACTATCTGCTGGCCGCGGCCCGCGAAGGCGTCACCGGCGTCAATCTCCACAACCAGGTGGACGACTGCCAGAGCTATCCGGTGTTCTGCTTCCCCGACCCGGCGTCGCGGACCTCCGACACCGCCCGGGTGAATCCGAACTACTATGCCGCGCTGCTGGTGTCACAGGTGGCGGGCGGTCGAGTCCTGCCGGTCACCACCTCCGGCAAGGCGCACGTGACCGCCTATGCGGTGCGCATGCCGTCCGGCCAGATCAAGGTGATCGTCACCAATCTCCACCGCCGTTTCCGCGGCCCGGTGACCGTTCGCATCAAGGGCGCCGACGCCGGCAACGCCTCGGTGCAGCGGCTCACCGGCCCGTCGATCTACGCCGTGAACGGCGCGAAGTTCGCCGGATCCACGGTGAGCACCGACGGGCTGTTCCGCCCGGGGCCCGGCACCCCGGTCAGCCGATCCGCCCGGGGATATCGGGTCCCGGTCGACGGTCCCAGCGCCGCGCTGCTGACCGTGGGCTGACACTGGGGCGCCTACGACGAACCCGACTCCTCTGCCGGGCCCGAATCCGAGAGCCGGTGCTGCACCACCAGATTCACAAAACGCAGCCCCAGTCCCAGCAGCAGCAACGTGCTGGCCATCTGGATCGAGACCACGATCCGCGCCGGCTGCGAGGCTGCGGTGATGTCGCCGAAGCCGGTCGTGGTGAACACCGTCAGACAGAAGTACAGCGCATCGACCCTGGTGAGGTGCTCGTTGAATGCCGCGACCCCGTACTCGCTCAACAGGAAGTAGGCCGACGAGAACGCCACGAGGTAGAAGCCGACGATCGCCGCAAGCATCTCGACAGCCGCCGCCACCGGCCGCGTGGAGTGCAGAAAATGCCGAATCTCCCAACCGCAGAACGTCAGGAGGAGCAATCCACCGATCGCGAACCCGACCATGTGCCACCGACCGTCGCTCTCGAGCGGAAGCAGGAAGTAGCTGATCAGCAGGATCAGCGTGGCGCCGAGTGGTCGGACCAGTGCCAGCATCACCGACCGGCGATCGGCCCGGATCGCGGCAGATGCGGTCCCGTCATTGCTGCTCACACTGACTCCGCACGCTCGTCGGCAAAGGTCTTCATCACTGTAATCGGGTAGTGCGGTTCGTCACCCGCCATACCGCGTTTGCTAGTCTTGGATCCGCGCGAGCCCGCCTCGCGATGCCGGTGTGGTGTAGTGGCAACACGTCACCTTCCCAAGGTGAAATTGCGAGTTCGATTCTCGTCACCGGCTCCGTGAAGTCCCTGTTCCGCCCGGACGTGGTTGCGTATCTGCGCGGTCAGCAGGTCTCGATACTCGTCGAGCGCTCACTGCGTTCGCGGCGACGAACTCGACCAACGTGGAAGCGCTTTCGTTCGCGGCGACGAGCCCAGTCAACTCGATGACATGCCCGGCATGCCCGGATACTCGACCCAGCACCGAAGTGAGACTAGCGTCACAGTCATGCTCGGAGCCTGGGCCGATCGTCGCTGCGCCGCGTCGCGCACGTTTGGGGTCGCTGGGATCGTGTTCTCCGTCTGCATTCTGCTGGTGACGCTGTTCGCAGGACCCGTGGAGGCCAAACCGCGGAGCATCCTTCCGGCCGACTTCCTGTGGGGCGTCGCGTCGTCGGGGTTCCAATCGGAGGGAAGCTCGCCGGACAGCAACTGGACGCGCTACATCAAGGCGGGCAAGACCGACGACGACATCGGGACGTCGGTCGACTTCCGGAATCGCTATCCCGACGACATCGCGCGGGCGAAAGCGCTGGGCACCAAGGTCTACCGCATCGGCATCGAGTGGGCACGGATCGAGAAGCAGCCCGGGCAACTGGACGCGCGGGAGCTCAACTACTACGACGCGGTGGTCAAGACGATCGTCGCCGCTGGCATGCGCCCGATGATCACGCTGGACCACTGGGTGTACCCGGGATGGATCGCCTCGCGCGGCGGCTGGGCCGACGCGGGCACCCTGCGGTCGTGGCTCGACTACAACCGTCTGATCGTCGACCGCTACGCGAAGTACCACCCGCTGTGGATCACCATCAACGAACCGAGCGCGTACGTGATGAAGGAGGTCCAGTTCGGGGGTCTCGACGCATCGGACGCGACGCTGATGTTCGACCGCCTGGTGCAGGCGCACCGCGCCATCTACAAGCACATCCACCGCAAGGACCCGGGCGCGCAGGTGAGCTCCAACGTCGCCTACATTCCGACCATTGAGCCGGCGCTGGACCAGTTGTTCCTGGACCGCGTGCGCGACCGCCTCGATTACGTGGGCCTGGACTATTACTACTCGATCGCACCGACGGATCTCACCGCCGCATACGCCGCGACCGGCGAGTTCTGGAAGGCGTCGGTGGCGGCGGACGGCCTGTTCTACGCTTTGCGCGACATGGGACGACGCTTTCCCGGCAAGCCGCTCTACATCGTCGAAGCGGGGATGGCGACCAAGAACGGGCAACCGCGGTCGGACGGCTATCGTCGCGCCGCCCACCTGCGCGACCTCGTCTACTGGATGCAGAAGGCACGACAGTCGGGCGTCCCGGTGATGGGCATGAACTACTGGAGCCTCACCGACAATTACGAATGGGGCAGTTACACACCGCGATTCGGGCTGTACACCGTTGACGTCAAGACCGATCCGACGCTCGCGCGCAGGCCGACGCCCGCGGTCGCAGCGCTGACGAAGATCATCGCCGACAACGGGGTGAGCCGGAGCTACCGGCCGTCCCGCCCGGCCGCGTGGTGCTCGCTGGCAGCGGCGCCGGCCAGTTGCCTGGAACCGGCGCCGCGTCCGTGATGCGAGGCAAAGATCAGTCCGGTGGTCGAGCCGCGGCGGCGATCCGCCCTCGGAGGACGCTGGCGGAGCTGATCTTGGCAGCCTCCCCGCCCTAGGTCAGGCGGGCACGATCTCCGTGCCGTCGTACAGCACATCGAAGAACTGCGTGGCGACGAGTTGCTCGCCCTTGTGTCGATTCATCCCGAGTTCCTTGCGGTAGGCGCGGATGTGCTGCAGCGACAACGCCGTGTACAGCAGCGGCAGGTAGTCGTGCTTACCCGCGTAGACGTCGGTGGCCCCCTTAGCGGCCGACCGGTTCGACCGCGCGCGCGACGGGTGCAGCAGCGTATCGCGGATCACCGCGAACTCGATCTTCTTCTTACGGCCGGCCGGAACCACCACCAGGCCGTCGGGATTGAAGAGCGCGGTGTCGAACTCCTCGGGCGTCGCGATGGTGCAGCCCGCGGTGGGGCGAGGGTTGCACTCCACCATGTAGTGCGTGCCCTCTTCGGTGACCATGTAGTCGAAGCTGATCTGGCCGGTCCAGTTGAGCGCCTTGGCGAACTTCTGTGCGGCCTCCAACGACTGCGGCGAGTCGACCGATTGGAAGACGACGCCGCCGCGGTCGTCGATGCTCAGCGGATGCTCGTAGCAGGAGTGCAGGACGATCTCGCCCTCGTGCGCCACACTCCAGCTGCAGCGGTCGGTCCCGGTCAGGAACTGCTGCACCATCCAGGGGTTCTCGACGGTCGGGTGGATGTCGTCGACGCTGCCCTCACCCGCCAGGGGGCCGGTGTTGGTGATGATGTCCATGCCGCCGCGGCCGTAAGCGGCGCGGGCGAACCAGTGGTCCCAGTTCGCAATGGCCGCCTTGAACTCGTCCTCATTGGTCGCCGTGATCGGCTCCGCGACGGCCAGTCCGAGCTCCTTGCACAAGGCGGTGAACGAGACCTTGTCGTGCACCTTGTGCAGGGTCTCGAAGTCCGGGAAGAACAGCGTGGCGTCGGGGTGCGCCGCGACGATCTTGTTCCGGTTGGCCGCGAGGTAGAAGACCTCCTCGAACATCGGCAGAAGCCAATTGATGTCGTGCTTACCCATCAACTCGATGATCGAGTCGACGAACTCGTCGGGCTGCTGCGTCGGCCGCGGGGTGACGGCCCGCTCGGCAGCGCCGCGCGTATGACTTCCGGGAGCCGAGGCGAAGGTGTCGGTGGCGAGGACGTAGCGATCCGTCAGGCCGAGTTTCCGGATCTCGTCGATCGCGAACGGCATCCGGGAGGTGCTGGCGAGGATTCTTGGGTCGGGGGAGGACATGACACCCGACATTACCGACTAATCCCAGCTCGCACCGACCCACTGCGCCGCAAACCGAAGGGGTTCGACGGAACGTCTCAATCCGGCGCCCGCCCGGCCTGTTTCAGCGCCAGGCGCAGCGCGAACTCCAATTGTCCGTTGACACTGCGGAGATCGTCGGCAGCCCATTTGGCGATGGCGGCGTGCACGTCCGGGTCCAGGCGCAACAACACCTTCTTGGGCTGCCGCTTGGCCGGGCCGGCCGCGGCCGACTCCGGGCTCATCAGCCGTAGAGCGTGCCGGCGTTGACGACAGGCTGGGTGGCCCGATCCCCGCACAGCACCACCAAGAGGTTCGAGACCATCGCCGCGCGTCGTTCCTCATCCAGTTCCACGACGCCCTGCTCCGCCAGTCGATCCAGCGCCAGGCCGACCATTCCGACAGCGCCTTCGACGATCTGCTGCCGGGCCGCGACCACCTGCGCGGCCTGCTGGCGGACCAGCATCGCCTGGGCGATCTCCGGCGCGTAGGCCAGGTGGGTGATCCGCGCTTCGATCACCTCGACGCCGGCCCGCTCGGTGCGTTCGCGGAGTTCCTCGGTGAGCTCTTCGGCGATGGTCGCGCCGTCGCGCAGGCTGATGACACCGTCCTTGTGCGAGTCGTAGGGGTAGCTGGTGGCGAGGTGACGGACGGCCGCCTCGGACTGGATCGCCACGTACTCCTCGTAGTCGTCGACGGCGAACGCCGCCTTGAAGGTGTCGACCACCTGGTACACCACCACCGCGGCGATCTCGACGGGGTTGCCGTCGGCGTCGTTGACCTTGAGCTTCTGCGTCTCGAAGTTCCTGATGCGCAGGGAGATGGTGCGCCGATCCGTCAGCGGGGCGACGAGATAGAAGCCGGCGTCGCTGACCGATCCGACGTAGCGGCCGAAGAACTGGAGGACCTTGGCCTCGTTGGGGCTGACGACGGTGAGGCCGGTGAGCGTCAGCAGTGCCGCGAGGCCCACCAGGGCCGCGATCACGGTGACGACAATCAAGGCGGGCGAGGAACCGTTCGCCACCAGTGCAATGGTGCCGATGACCGCGCCGGCCGCAATCAGCAGGACTGCCAGAGTGCCGAGCAAGCCGACGAAACCGTTGGTCCGCCACGCTTTCCGATAGTTCACTGCACGCTCCGTTCGCCGGGGACGACCGACGGTCGCCGCTAGCGTAATGATATCACTTTGCTAGCGGCGGCCACGGTGCTGGAACTCCTCGATCGGCTGTCAGACCTTCGTCACGCGGCGCGAACCGGACCGCACCTGCCAGGCCTGCGCGTGGTACTCGCCGGTGTGGCGGTCGGCGCGATCGCGCACGGCGTACCAGTCCATCCGAGCGGCCGCCGAGTCGACGGTCAGGACCGCGTAGCCGTGGGCGTCGGTGTCGACCCAGCGGACGTAGCGATTGGAAGTCTGCAGTCCGGCCGACGCCGCGTTGCCGACGGTGCGCTCGGGCACGCCGACCATGTCGTCGACATTGTTCGACGTGACCGAGGTGACCACGAACTCGGTGCCGAGCGTGCCGCCCGCCGGATAGGCGGCGGGCTTGCGCGGGATGTCGTTGGCCCACGACATGTGGATGTCGCCGGTGAGGAAGACGACATTGCGCTTGCCCGCCTCGTCGACCGCTTCCAGCAACCGGTCGCGGTCGCGGTTGTAGCCGTCCCACGAATCGCCGCCCAGCGGAATCCCGTTCTCCGGCACGCCGATCAGGTCGGTGAGCGCCCCGGTGGTGTCCGGGTCGAGCGGCGGGATCAGCACCGGGGTGATCATCACCGAGTTGCCGACCAGCTGCCACTGGGTGGTGGAGGTGGTGATGCCGCCGGTGATCCACTCCATCTGCGCACGACCGGTGATGGTCACGCGCTCGCTGTCGGCCCGCTTGCTGAACGACGACGACTCCCTGTCGCGATAGGTACGCAGGTCGAGCATCGACAGTTCCAACAGGTTGCCGTACCGGAGCCGACGGTAGAGGTGGCGGTTGTTGGCGGTGACGACCGGACGGACCGGCATCCACTCGTAGTAGGCCTGGTCCGCGTCGGCCTTGCGCGTGGCCCACGGCCCCTGCGTCCGGGAGTCGTGGTTCTCGGCGCCGCCGCGGTAGGCGTTGTCGGCAGTCTCGTGGTCGTCCCAGGTGACGATGAAGGGCAGCGTCGCGTGGAGCTTCATCAGATCGGGATCGGTCTTGTACTGGCCGTGTCGAATCCGGTAGTCGGCCAGCGAGACGATGTCATGTGCAGGTTTGTGCTCTCGCACCGTCCCATTTTTGCCGCCGTAGCCGCCGACGCCGTACTCGTAGAGGTAGTCGCCGAGGTGAATCACGGCGTCGAGGTCGGTCCGCTTCGCAAGATGTCGATACGCGGCGAAGTACCCGGCTTCCCAATTGGAACAGCTGGCGACGCCGAACTTCACGGTGGCGACGTCGGCGTCGGTGGCCGGCGCGGTGCGCGTGCGGCCGACCGGTGAGACCGCACCCGCCGCGGGGCCGCCGGTCACGCGGAAGCGATACCAGTAGGTGGTGCGCGGTGCGAGGCCGGAGGCGTCCACCTTGACGGTGTGGTCGCGCGCGGCGTCGGCGGAAGCCGCACCGGAAGCGACGATGGAGCCGAATCCCTGGTCAGTCGACATTTCCCAGGCGAGGGTCGACCCTTCACCAAGACCCGAACCGGGGGTCGCATCGGGCGACGGCGTGACGCGCGTCCAGAGGATCACGCCGTCGGGCAGGGGGTCACCGGAAGCGACGCCGTGGACGAAGACACGCTTGCCGGGCGCGGCCGCGGCGCTACCGACCGGGAGTGCGGAGGGCACGCCGAGCGCGAGGGCGCCTGCACCGATACCGGCGGCGCCCATGAAGCTGCGGCGAGAAACTGGGGAGGGAGAAACCGGGGAGGCAGTTCGCTTGTGAGACATCGCGAGCCACCGTCGCAGACCGAAGTTACCGGAGGGTGAACGACCGGAATCGCCGAGCTGACCGACAATCTGTGTATCGCCTCGAACTTGTTCATCTACCCGTGCGACCATCACAGCCATGACCGACAACACCTCCCAGTCGCGCCCTTCCGGCCTCAACCGTCGTTCGTTTCTCGCAGGCACCGCAGCGGTCGGCACCGCCGTGGGTCTCGGCGCCCTCCGCCCCGGCGAGGCCTCGGCCGCCCAGCGCTTCCCCCTCCCCACCGGAGCCGACGCGCTCCACGTCCTCGTGACCGGCGACGCGGGCACCGGCGAGAAGCCGCAGTACGCCGTCGCCGACGCCGCGCGCGCCATCCACGGAGGCAAGCCCTTCGACATCGCGCTCGGACTGGGCGACAACATCTACGAGTCGGGCCCCAAGGGTCCGAACGACACCCAGTTCCAGACCAAGTTCGAGAAGCCGAACGCCGGACTCGACTTCCCCTGGCTGATGACTCTCGGGAACCACGACAACTCGGCGGTCTTCCCCGGCGACGGCGGCTGGCTGCTCCGCGGCGACGACGAGGTGGCCTACCACCGTCGGTCGCGTCGCTGGTACATGCCTGAGCGCTACTACTCGGTCTCGCTGGGCGTCGCCGAGTTCTTCGTCCTCGACATGAACCCGCTCGCCGCGTACATCCCGCCGTTCCTCTCGCCCGAGTGGCAGCCCGGCGGGCACTACATGACCCGCCAGGCCAAGTGGCTCGACAAGGCACTCAGCGCATCCACCGCGCCGTGGAAGATCGTCTGCACCCACCACCCCTACGCCAACAACGGGCCGCACGGCCCCGCAGGCGATTTCGACGGCCTGCCCGCCCCGCTCAACGGCGTCGAAATGAAGCGGTTCATCGAGAAGCACGTCGCCGGTCGCGCCAACTTCCTGTTCTCCGGCCATGATCACAGCCAGCAGGTGCTGGAGAACGTCCCGAGCCTCAAGGGCACCCGCCAGATCGTCTCCGGCGCCGCGGGCAAGTCGGTGAACGCGAAGTCGTCCAAGGAGTTCCGCGCCAAGTACGAGAACTACACCGACCGCGGTTTCATGACCCTCGACATCACCTCGTCGTCGATCGCCCTGAACGCCTACGAGGTCTCGGCCAACCGTCCCGGGTCGCGGAAGGCGTTCAGCACCACCTTCCACCGCTAGGGCCACGCACCACCGACCTTTACATCGGTCGATGGTAGCTTTCTCCGCATGGCACCTCGCGAATTGCAGAACGTCTACGTCCTGGGCGGCAATCGGATTCCGTTCGCCCGCTCCAACGGCGCATACCTCTCGGAGACCAACCAGAGCATGCTGACCGCCGCACTGGACGGCCTCGTCGACCGGTACCGCCTGCACGGCGTCCGGTTGGGCGAGGTGGCCGGCGGCGCCGTGGTGAAGCTGGCCCGCGACCACAGCCTCACGCGCGAGAGCCTTGTCGACACCGCGATCGACCGCACCACCCCGACGGTCGACGTGCAGCAGCAGTGCGCCACCGGCGGTCAGGCGGTCGTCCACATCGCCAACAAGATCGCCTGCGGACAGATCGAGTCGGGTGTGGCCTGCGGCGCGGACACCACCTCGGATCCGCCGATCGGCTTCGGTCCCAAGCTCCGCAACCGACTGGTCCGGGTCAACGCGGCGGGCAGTCTCGGCGACCGGCTGAAGGAGGCGGCGCAGCTGCCGCTGTCGCTGGACTTCGACATCCCCAGCCCCGCCGAGCGTCGCACCAATCTGGTTCCCGGTGCCGCACAGGCCGTCACCGGAGAGGCGTGGGGCGTCGGCCGCGCGGAGCAGGATGCGATCGCCCTGGCATCGCACGCCAACCTGGCACGCGCGTACGACGACGGCTTCTTCGACGACCTCGTCACCCCATTCGCCGGGCTCACCGCGGACGACAACCTGCGGCGCGGCCTCACCGCCGAACGGGTGGCCTCGCTGAAGCCGTGCTTCGGCGGCCCCGACGGCACCATGACCCCGGCCAACTCCACCACCCTCACCGACGGGGCGTCGTCGGTCCTGATGGGCACCGCGGACTGGGCCGATGAGCGGGGCCTGACTCCGCTGGCACGGGTGGTCGACGCGCAGAGCTGGGCGGTCGACTACATCGACGGCGATCCGAAGACCCAGGGCGTGCTGATGGCCCCGGTGTACGCCGTCAACGAGTTGCTGCGGCGCAACGAGCTGAACCTGCAGGACTTCGACTTCTACGAGATCCATGAGGCCTTCGCATCCCAGGTGGTCTCGACCCTCGCAGCGTGGGCCGACGACGACTTCTGCAAGAACCAGCTGAACCGCACCCGCGCCCTCGGCGAGATCGACCGCACCCGACTCAATGCGCGCGGCGGCTCCCTGGCGACCGGCCACCCCTTCGGCGCCACCGGCGGTCGAATCGTGGCGACGGTGTCGAAACTCCTGGCAGGCCAGGCTGGTTCACGCGCACTGGTCTCGATCTGCGCGGGCAGCGGGATGGCCGTCACGATGATCCTGGAGTCGGCGTAGGTCGACGAGGCCGTTCATCCCTCCTGTCCCTCCTTCACCCCTGCCGCGAGTGCGCTGCGTCACTACACTGGAGGGTTGCAAGCGATCAGCAAGCAGTGAGGAGACGTGACATGTCGAACGCGAACCCGATCTCGAACCCCGCGGTGATCATCGGCGGCGGCCTGGCGGGAGCAAAGACTGCGGAAGAACTGCGCGAGCGAGGGTACGCCGGACCGATCGTCCTGATCGCCGCCGAGACCGTCGCCCCATATGAGCGACCACCGCTCTCCAAGGAGTTCCTCGCCGGTGCCAAGGCGCTGCCCGACTTCACCGTGCACGACCAGAACTGGTACCGCGACAACGACATCGACCTGCGCCTGCACACCCGGGCGACCACCGTCGACACCGCAGCCAAGGCCGTGGCTCTCGACGACGGTACGTCGCTGACCTACTCATCGCTGGTTCTCGCGACCGGGTCGTCGTCGGTGCATCCACCGATCGACGGCGCCGACGCCGACGGCGTCTTCTACCTGCGGACCGTCGACGAGGCGTCCGCCCTGGTCGACGTGCTCGGCGAGGGAAAGCGGCTGGCAGTGATCGGCGGCGGCTGGATCGGTCTCGAGGTGGCCGCAGGCGCCCGCGGACGCGGCGCCGAGGTGACCGTGGTGGAGGCCGCGTCGCAGCCGCTGCAGGCTGCGCTCGGACCGGAGATCGGCGAGGCCTTCGCCGACCTGCACCGCGAGCACGGGGTCGACCTCCGCCTGGAGAGCAAGGTCGACGCGATCACCGTCGACGGCGGTCGTGCGACGGGTTTGAAGCTCGCCGACGGCAGCACCGTGGCGGCCGATGCGGTCCTGATCGCCGTCGGCGCGCGACCGAACATCGAGATCGCCGAGGCGGCAGGGCTCGCCGTCGCCGACCGCGGGGTGGCCGTGGACGCCGGCCTGCGGACCAGCGCCGACGACGTCTATGCGGTGGGCGACATCGCCGCCGCCGAGCACCCGACCCTGCAGACACGAGTCCGCACCGAGCACTGGGCCAACGCGCTGAACCAGCCCGCGGTGGCCGCCCAGAACATCCTCGGCACCGCCGCCGAGTACTCCCGGATGCCGTACTTCTTCACCGACCAGTACGACCTCGGCATGGAGTACCGCGGTCACAGCGACGGTTACTCGCGCGTCGTGACCCGCGGCGACGTGGCGGGCCGCGAGTTCCTGGCGTTCTGGGTCGACGACGACGGCACGGTCCTCGCCGGCATGAACGTCAACATCTGGGATGCGGGCGACGACATCGCCGCCCTGGTGGAGTCGCGTCGTCCGGTGGACGTCGCGAAGCTGGCCGACCCGACCGTCCCGCTGGCCGATCTGCTGTCGTGACAGACTGCGGTGACGGAGCCGAGTTCGAACCTCTGGACTCCCAGCCGACGAAAGGACTCGCCATGGACGCGACCATCTACTACAACCCCAGCTGCAGCAAGTCGCGCGCAGCACTCCAGACGCTGCGGGACGCCGGCGCCGACGTCAACGTGGTGGAGTACCTGTCGGACACGCCGTCGAAGGACGAGCTGCGCTCGCTACTGGCGTCGGCCGGACTGTCGGTGCGCGACGCCGTCCGCACCGGCGAGCCCGTGTACGCGGAGCTGGATCTCGACGACGCCGATGACGACGCGCTGCTCGACGCGATGGTCGCGAACCCGTCGCTGATTCAGCGGCCGCTGGTAGTGACCGACGGCGGCACGGTGATGGCCCGGACGCCGGAGACCCTGCAGCAGATCGTCGCAGGTCTGGTTCGCGGGTAATGTCGGGAGACATGACCGCTCCCTCCCCGGAACTCGTTCAGGTGGCCGACGGCGTCACCATCTCCGCATCGGTCGTCGGCACCGGTCCGGTGGTCCTGCTCAACGGCGGACTCGGAATGTCCGCGGGCGTCTGGCCGGTCACCACCATCCCGGAGTCTCTGGTGAACGCGGGCTTCTCCGTGATCACCTACACCGCGCGCGGACTGAAGCCGTCGTCCGCGCCGCCCGCGCCGTACACCATTCCGGAGATGGCCGACGACGCCATCGCGGTCCTCGACCACTTCGGGGTCCGGGAAGCGATCATCGCCGGGTACTCGATGGGCTGCTACGTCACCCAGGCGCTGGTGTCGCGGTGGTCGGGCACCGTGCTCGGCGTCGCGATCATGTCGGGCCTGCGGTCGTCGGCCATCGGCGAGCTGGTCAACGAGATGGAGCTCGGCCTGATCGAGAAGCTCGGCGAGCTCCCCGAAACGGTCTCGGTCTTCGAGCAATTGCTGACCACGCTGAGCCCCGCCACCCTGTCCGACGACGGATCCGTCCGCGCCTGGCGCAGCATCCTGACCTCGGGGGAGACCACCTGGGCGTCACCGGAGGGCTTGAAGGGCCAGCTCACCGCATCGCAGAGTTGGATGCTGGCCAAGGAGCCGACGCCGGAGCGGCTGGCTGCGATCACCGCGCCGACCATGGTCCTGGTGTACGAGCACGACCTCTACTTCCCGCCCGCCGGCGGTCGCGAGGCGACATCGCACATTCCCGACGCGACCTTCGAGGTGCTCGACGGCGAGGCGCACGGCGGCGTGATGCTCGACCCTAAGCATCGCGCGGCCACCATGCTGACCGAGTTCTGCCTGAAGGTGACCGCGGGCTGAGACGGGGCCGTCAGCAGTTCTGGTCGGTGAGCAGTTCTGTCGGTCAGAGCTTGACGCCGTCCCACTCGTGGTCATGCATGAAGGCCTCCGCCAGTCCCACCTTGTATTTGTAACCGTGGGTGAGGATCGCGGCGTAGGCCGGGATCAGCATGGCGGCGGGCTTGCGGTCGAGAGGGTCGTAGATGATGTCGCGCGCGGCTCGGAAGTCACGGATGAACTGCCGGAGATTGTTGCCGGGCAGCGCGTTCTTCCGCCATCCGTAGAGCAGCATGCCGAGGCCGATCATCGAGACGCGTCCGGTCGGCGGGCTGATGACCTCGGTGTTCTCACCGAAGAAGGCGCGGTCGATGCGATCCTCGCGGGTGTACATCAAGATTCCGCTGGTGGCGCGCGGATTGCACTCGATGGTGTAGAGCCCGCGCTCGGGGTGGTCGAAGAAGTCCAGGCCCATGTGCCCGGTGAAGTTGACCGCCTTGACCAGGTTCTTGACCCATTCGAGGATCTCGGGATGGTCCACGTGCTCGAACGTGAGGCACGAGTTGCCGTCGATCGCGTACGAGACCGGGTATGTCGCGTGCGCGAAGACCTCGCCGTCGCGGCAGACCGAGTACGTGCAGTAGCGGTCGCCCTCCTCCAGCCACTCCTGCGCGATCCAGGGGTTGTCGGGGTCGTACGTCAGGAAGTCCAGGTTGTCGCCGGGCTGCACCTTGTAGATCTGCTGCGAGCCCCGCGAGTACGCCTGCTTCACCGCGAACGGGGTGTCGAAATCGAGCTTCTCGGCGTCCTCGGCCGACGCCAGTTTGCGGAACTTGAGGGTCTGAAAACCCCGTTCCACCAAAGCTTCCTGGTACGAGAACTTGTTGTGCAGCATGTCCTCCACCTCGAACGGTGAGAGGAACAGCTCCACCGACGGCGGGAACAGTCCCGCCATCATCGACAGGATGTCGGTCTCCTCGTGAATGGGGATCACCATGTCGATGTCCTCGGACTTCACGAGTTCGACCACGTCGCGGCAGTACTCCTGCGGTTTGAACTTCGGCGGGCTCACGCGATGGAACGACGAGACCGCGTTGGAATAGCGACTGACCGTGATCGGGAGGCTGTCGCACGTCGACACCGTGTGCCCGGCAGCGGCCAGCAACCGCGCCAGGTTCAGCGTCAGGAACGACCTGCCGAAGGTGATCAAAATGTGTTTGCGCGCACCAGAGTCCACGGTTACACAGTAACTAAGGGAACACAGGAACCATGTAGCGTGTTCTTACCCAAGACTTATTGACTACTCAGGGGATTCCTCGTTGTACGCAATCGGCATCATTGCGGCATCCATGGCTGCTGTGGCCTACGGCGTGTCGACAGTTCTGCGCGCACTCGGCGCCCGGCGCGTGGCGATCGAGCAACGCGAAGACGGCAAGGCGGGCATCGACGGCTCGTCGTCGCCGTCCATCGAGTCGACGTTCTCGACCATCGCCGACCCCGCCTTCATCCTCGGCACGGTGATGGTGGTGGTCGGTTTCGCCGGCGGCGCGGTGGCCGCCCGCTTCCTACCGCTGTTCCTGGCACAGTCGATCGTCTCGGCGAACCTCGTCGTGACCGCCCTCCTGGGCACGCTGCTGTTGTCGATCACCCTGCACACCCGCGACTGGGTGACCATCTGGTTGGTGGTCCTGTCGCTGTTCATGCTGGGCGTGTCGTCGTCGCCGAACGTCAACGACGAGGCCTCGATGGACTTCCACTGGGGCCTGTTGATCGCGACGATCGTGCTGGCGACGCTCTCGCTGTTCGGCGTCTACCGCGGCGGCTCGTTCGCCGCCCCCATCGGCGGCGCGGGCGCAGGTCTGCTGTTCGGTGCGATCGCCTGCGCCGTCCGCGTCTTGGACGGGCTGCAGCCGTTCGACATCGTCACTCTCCTGACCGACCCCGCCGCGTGGGTGATCGCGATCGCCGGTGCGGTCGGCTTCTACGTGCAGACGGTGGCACTTCAGGTGGGTGCCGTCAACGGTGTCACCGCGATGCTGGTGGTCGGAGAGACCGCCGGTCCCAGCCTCGTCGGCGTCGCCTTCCTCGGCGACTCCGCCCATCCCGGCCTCGGCTGGCTGGCTGTCGTGGGCTTCGTCGGCGCGGTGATCGGCGCCGTCCTGGTGGCCTGGTACTCGACCGGCGAACCCGACCACTTCGGCGAAGCCCCGCCCGAGAAGGGCGGCTGGCAGCGAGGCCGCGAGGTCTCGTAGACCCCACGCTGGTCGAGTCGGCGAGTGAGCGCAGCGAACCCGCCACCCCACGCTGGTCGAGTGGGCGAGTGAGCACAGCGAACCCGCCACCCCACGCTGGTCGAGTCGGCGAGTGAGCACAGCGAACCCGCCCGGTATCGAGACCGCCGCAGGTCACGCCGGTCTCGATACACCGATGCGGGCTTCGCACGCAGCGGCACTCGACCAACAGAGGAAGACTCCGCAGCGCAGCGACACTACCAACAAAGGAAGACACCGCGACGCAGCGGCACTCGACCAACAGGGGCCGGCCCTACATCGCCGGGCGGTCGACCTTCGGCGACGACGCGTGGGCCCAGAATCGCTTCGGGATGCGGCCGGCGCGGGCCGCCAGGTAGCCGCCGGCGACGGCGTGGCGCATGGCCGCGGCCATCATCGCGGGGTCGTCGGCGCGGGTGACCGCCGATGCGAGCAAGACCGCGTCGCAGCCCAGTTCCATCGCCAGGGCCGCATCACTCGCGGTGCCGATTCCGGCGTCGAGCACGATCGGGACCTGCGCGCGCGAGACGATCATCTCGATGTTGTGCGGATTCGAGATCCCGAGACCCGTTCCGATCGGCGAGCCCAGCGGCATCACCGCCACCGCGCCCGCGTCCTCCAGCCGGAGTGCGAGGACCGGATCGTCGTTGGTGTAGGCCAGCACCTGGAAACCGTCGGCCACCAAGGTTGCGGTCGCGTCGACGAGTTCGAGGGGATCGGGCAGCAGGGTGCGGTCGTCGGCCACCACCTCGAGCTTCACCAGGTCGGTCTCGCAGGCCTCCCGACCGAGCTGCGCCGTGAGCACCGCTTCGGCCGTGGTGTGACAGCCGGCGGTGTTGGGCAGGACTGCGATATCGAGGCGACGGAGAAGATCCAGGACACCGGTGCCGGAGGTCGGACTGATCCGGCGCATCGCGACCGTGGTCAGCTCGGTGCCCGAGGCCACCAGCGCGCGCTCCAGAATCGCGAGGGTCGGGGCGCCGCCGGTGCCGGTGATGAGACGGGAACCGAACTCGCGGTCGCCGATCCGCAAGGCGGGAATCAGGTCGTCCGACATCGCGTCAACCGCCCTGGACCGCGGTGAGGATGTCGATCTCGGCGTACTCGGGCAGGACGCTCGACCACTCGACCTTCGGTCGCACCACGCCGTTGACCGCGACCGCGACACCCGTGTCGGGCAGGTCCAGGCTGGTGAGCAGCTGGGCCACCGTGAGGGTTTCGTCGAAGGTCCGGGTGTCGCCGTTGACGGTCAGTTCCATGGGGTGCTCCTGGGTTCCGGGTCGGGTTCGGTGGTCGGCTGGTCGGCCGAGGCGGTCAGCAGGTCGAGCACGCGCTGGGCGGTCCAGGGCGCCAGCGCGATGCCGTTGCGCCCGTGTCCGGCGGCAACCGTCACCCGGGCGTCGACCCGCTCGACGATCGGCACGCCGTCGGGCGACGACGGTCGGATTCCGGCGCCGGCCTCGACGAGTTCGTAGGTGCGCAGGTTGGGCATCAGTTCGCCGGCGTCGGCCAGCAGGTCGGCGACGCCACCGGCCAGCGGCAGGCGATCGGTGTCGTCGTACGCCTCGTACTGGGTGGCGCCGAGGACGATGCCGTCCCGGCGCGGGACCAGGTACGCCGCACGACCGTGCCAGCGTGCGCGGATCACGTGGGCCGGCGGCGCCACCGACCACCGCGTGCGCCGCAGTCGAAGGATCTCGCCCTTCTCGCCGCGCAGGTCGATGTCGGGCAGCAGGCTGCGGGTGCCGAGGCCCGCGGCCACCAGGATCTGGTCGCCGGGAACCTCGGAGAGGTCGTCGATCCGGGCCGACACGCGGTCGGCGCCACTCACGTCGAGTGCGCTTTCCAGCGCGGCGATCAGCCTGCGGTTGTCGACCGAACCCTCGCCGATCACCCGGAATCCGCCTGCGATCCCCCGTACCAGCGCGGGCTCCGCGCGTCGCAGCGCGGCGGGTGTCACGGCGGGCAGCCGATCGACGTCGTCCGGCTCCTCCGACAGCAGGAAGCGGACCTGCGCCGCGAGATGGTCGACGTCCGCGGCGGTCGCGCCGATCATCAGGGCGTCGGTCGCGGTCTGCACCGACGGGTCCGCGAGGCGCTCCAGCAGCGCGGGCCAGCGGGCCACCGAATCGCGAGAGATCGCCAGCAGCTTGTCTTCGCCCGGACGACCTTCGGCGAAGCACCCGAGCATGCCACCGGCCACATGTGCGGCCCGGCCCTCGGGTCCGGCGTCGAAGATCCGCACTCGCCAGCCGCGGTCGACGGCCGCGAGCGCACAGGTGAGGCCGATGACGCCGCCGCCGACGACGGACAGTTCGCCGGGCGGGCCGAGTTCCCGAGTGCGCAACAGAACGAGATCCTTCCTACACCGGCATGATCCGGATCAGGTGTGACGGTCAGCGTCGGCGTGACGCACTCTCAGCCCGGCGAACCGCGGACTCCCGTGTCGATGACGGCCTCAACTCTACCCCCGGACGATCCGTCGCTAGGGTGTCGGTCATGAACGCGCGCACCCGGCTCGACGACGCCCACCTCTACCTCTGCACGGACGCCCGGCGCGAGCGCGGCGACCTCGTCGAGTTCGTGCGCGCGGCGCTTGACGGCGGCGTCGACATCGTGCAGCTGCGCGACAAGAACTCCCCCGGCGAGCGCGAACTCGGGGAGCTCACCACGCTGCAGGAGCTCGAGATCCTGGCGCAGCTCAAGGAACTCACCGCCGCGGCGGGGACATTGCTCGCGGTCAACGACCGCGCCGATATCGCCGTCGCCGCGCAGGCCGACGTCTTCCACGTCGGCCAGGACGACCTCCCGCCGGCCACCGCACGACGGATCGTCGGACCCGACGTGGTGATCGGCCGATCGACGCACAGCATCGAGCAGGCACGGGCAGCGATGGCCGACGCCGACGTCGACTACTTCTGCACCGGCCCGCTGTGGGCCACCCCCACCAAACCCGGTCGGGCCGCGACCGGGCTCGACCTCCTGCGCGCGACCGCCGACGAGGCACCGTCGAAGCCGTGGTTCGCGATCGGCGGCGTGGATCTGAGTCGGGTCCCCGAGGTGACGGCGGCGGGTGCGCACCGCATCGTCGTGGTCCGCGCCGTCACCGGGGCCGACGACCCCGCCGCCGCGGCCGCGGCACTCAAGCACGCTTGCCTTTCCGGAGCCGAGGGGTAAGCTGCTCTCCATCATGACGTGGAACCTTCTTGTAGCCCGCCGCAGCGGGGTCTGATTCGACCGACCCCCCGCTGCGGGTCGTTGTCGCTCCACTTCTTCCTGAGCTCGTCGGTCATCGATTCTTCGACCGAAATGAAGCCTCCCGATGCGTTCCATTCAGATTCTGCCGACATCCTGTACCCGTAACGGATACGACCACCAGTCCCAGCCCCGCTCAGCCCGGCGGCTCCCCCACTGGTTTCCGCGAGAGGCGGACGGTATGACCACCCAGAACTTCCACCAGCGGTTTGCTCCCGAGGGCGAGATCGCGCTCCACACGATGTCGGTCGAGCCCGACCGCGGCGACACCGTCCGCTGTCGTGCACGAATCAGCCTCGGCAAGCGTTCCCACGACGTCAGCGTCACCGCTGTCGGCACCATCAGCGCCATGTCGGAGATCCTGTACGCGCTCGGCGCAGGCGTCGAGATCGTCTCGCTGTCGCAGGCGCAGATCGGCGACGAGACCGTCACCTACCTCCGGTGCGAGCGCAACTCGCAGCAGTGCTGGTCGTACGGACGCGGACGCACCGGCGACGAGGCCGCCGTCAATGCGCTGATCGCCGGAGCCAACCAACTCGGCTGACGTCCAACCCGCGCCTCGAAGGTGCGGGTGCGTCAGCCCATTCGGAGCAGCAGGTCGGGCCAGGCCTTCGCCAAGCCGGGATGCAGCGGAAGGTCGGCCACCGCGCCTGCGGGCACCCAGCGCAGTTCCGCCGACTCACCGTTACCGACGGTGGTGACCGTCGTCGGGACCGTGGCGATGACCGTCGTGTACGACCAGTCGGGCGTCTGATGGGTGACGATCGACTCGACCACGGTCACCATGCTCGGATCGATGCCCGCTTCCTCGTTGCTCTCGCGGACGGCGGCCTGTTCGACGGTCTCGTGCGAGTCGCGCGCGCCGCCGGGCAGTCCCCAGGTGCCGCCCTGGTGCGACCAGATCGCGCGGTGCTGAAGCAGGACGGCCACGCCGCCGTCGACCGGGGCGCACAGCAGCAGCCCCGCCGCTCCGTGCCGTCCCCAATAGCGCGAGCCGTCCGACCCGAACACCCAGCCGTCACCGTCTCCGCGCACTCCGCATTCCTCCTGCGTCGTCACCCGGCGCAGCGGCCGAGCCTTTGACGAATCACCGTACCGGGCTGGCCAACCCACCGCAGCCGCGGCGACTAGGGTTGTCACCAGAACACCGGAAGGGACCATCGTGGCCGGGCAGGTTGATCGAGTGCGCACCGCACTGACGCATGCGGGCCGCAGTGTGCTGCCCGATCGCGGAACGCCGAGCCCCACCCTTCGCCAGGTGATCGCCGACCGCCGCGAGATCGCCGCCATGACGCGCGACCGAGCGGCGTCGCCCCTGGTCTCCCTACGCTTCTATGCCACCACCACCCCCGGCAAGCTGGTCATGATCCTGATCGCCGTGGTGCTCGCGTGCGGCCTCACCGGATGGTATTCGTCGGTGTCGCTGACCGAACGCAGTCAGACGCTCGAAGCCCTGGTCCAGCGCGCCGAGCCGCAGGCCGAGGCCGCCGAAGTCCTGTACAGCTCGCTGTCGGTGGCCGACGCCGCCGCGAACTCCGCCTTCATCTCGGGCGGTCGAGAATCACCAGAACTGCGGTCGGAGTACCTGAACTCGATGGCGACGGCGTCGGCCGCGATGATCGCCGCCGCCGACGGTCTCTCGCCCACCGATGCCGCCGATCGCGACAAGCCCGCGAGCGACGACCTCAAGACCCTGTCGATCAACATCCCGGTCTATACCGGCCTCATCGAGACCGCCCGCACCAACAACCGGCTCGCGAATCCCGTCGGCTCCGCATACCTGAGCGAGGCGTCGACGCTGATGCTCGGCACGATTCTGCCCGCTGCGCAGCGCCTGTACGAGGATCGATCGCTGGCCATCTCCGACCCGCAACGCACCCTCACGGTGCCGCCGTGGGGCGTGTACGTTGCGCTGATCATCATCATCGGCATGCTCGTGGCGACCGGCCGCTACCTGGCACGCCGCACCCGACGACACTTCAATATCGGCCTGGTGGCCGCGCTCGTGGCGATGGGAATCGGCACCGTGTGGCTCCTCGTGTCTGGACTGCTGTCGGTGGCAGCGGCCAACACCGCGAAAACCTCCGGCGCCGACCCGCTGCACACCTTGACCACCATGCGGATCCTCACCCAGCAGGCCCGTTCGGCGGAGACGCTCTCCCTGGTCCGCAGGTCGGAGCCCGGCGAGTCGAACATCGGCTTCAATCAGGGTCTCCAGGAGATCAGCGCCTACGGCGAGCAGCTGATGAATGACCCCGTGCACGACGACAACCCCGGTCTCACCGAGCCGATCACCGAGATGCAGGCCGCCCTCGGTCGATGGCAGAACGCTCACGAGGAGGTCGGCCGACGCCTGGCCGGCGGCGACTTCACCTCGGCGCGGGCGCTGACGATCGGTAACGGCAGTATCAGCACCGCCACCGGATACACCGAGGTCAACGACGCGCTCGTGCGGGCCATCGCCGACGCCCGAACCACGTTCCGCGACAACATCCGCACGGCGCAGAACCTGCTCGGGTTCACCGGAACCGGCATCGGCGCCCTGTGTGTCGTCGCCGCGGTCGCCACCGGCATCGGCATAGTGCCCCGAATCAGGGAGTATCGATGACCGCTCACGTCGGCCGCCCGGCCCGCCTGCTCCCCGCTCTGACCGTCGCGATGGCAGCAGTCCTCAGCCTCGCAGCGTGCTCCTCGGATGCAACATCGGTGGCCGAGCCACCGTCGGCGACCGCCCAGCAGCCGCTGCCGCCGGACGTCTCGTTCGACAACCCCACACAGACTCCGCCGACCCAGTCCACCGACTGCGACACATCCGCGCTCCGGCCGACGGTACTGCCCGAACCGAGAAAGATGCCCGACAAGTCGACGATGGCCCGGATCTACGACCGCGGCCGTCTGGTCGTCGGCACCGATCTCGGCAGCAACCCGCTCAGCTTCCGCGACCCGATCAGCGGCGACGTGAAGGGCTTCGACATCGACGTCGCGCACTGGATCGCCGGCGCCATCTTCGGCGACGAGAACCTGATCGAGTATCGGATGCTCTCGAACGAGGACCGGGTCGAGGCCTTGCGGAACGGTTCCGTCGACATCGTCGTCAAGACCATGTCGATCAACTGCGACCGCCTCGAGAAGATCGACTTCTCGGCCCCCTACTACGCCGCATCGCAGCAGATCCTCGCCTACCGGAACTCCGGGATCTCGCAGCCGTCCGACCTCGCGGGCAAGAACGTGTGCGCCACTCGCGCGTCCACGTCGATCGCCCGCGTCCAGCGCGCCGTCCCGAGTGCCAAATACGTGACCACCGGCAGTTGGGCCGACTGCCTGGTGATGATGCAGCAGGGGCAGGTGGACGCGATCACCTCCGACGACACGATCCTCGCGGGCATCGCCTCCCAGGATCCGTGGGTGCACGTGGTCGGCGACAGCCTCGGGACCGAGAACTACGGGGTCGGGATCCCCAAGGGCCAGGACGACTTCGTCCGGTTCATCAACGGGGTCTTGGCCGAGCGGAAGGCCGACGGCAGTTGGCAGCGGTCGTACAACCGGTGGCTGTCGTTGCTGGGCCCCGGCTCCCCGCCTCCGACGACCTATCGGGATTGACGTGATGGCAGAGAATAACGATAAGAAGAAGCGGAAGAAGAGCCACGTCGAGGAGGCGGTGGCGACCGAGGCCTCCGAGATCGCGGTCGCCACCCAGGCAGCGGCCATCGACCTCGACGACACCGGCGACACCGTCCACACTCAGGTCGGCACCGTACCGGCACCCGTCCCGACCGTCGGCACCGAAGCCGCCGGGGCGCCGTCGGCCATGACCCAGTCGACGCAGGTCCGACGGATTCTGGACGACATCGCGACATCACGGCGCAAGAGCCGCAAGAGCGCGCACGTCCACGACCGCCGTCTCGGCAGCGAGTTGGTGCAGCTGCCCGAGATCACCGACATCGATCCGGCCGACGCCGTCCTCTCCGACCCGGTGATCGCGCCGAGCAAGCGGCTGTGCTGGAAGTGCGGTGAGCCGGTCGGCCGCAAGTCCGGGCGCGGCAAGGGCCCGCTGAACGGTATCTGTTGGAACTGCGGTTCTCGCTATTCGTTCGTCCCCGGCCTCAAGCGCGGCACCATCGTCGCCGACCAGTACGAGATCGCGGGCGCCATTGCGCACGGCGGCATGGGGTGGATCTACCTCGCAGTGGACCACAACGTCTCCGACCGCCCCGTTGTCCTCAAGGGCCTGCTGAACTCGTCGGACTCGCAGGCGCAGGCCGTCGCGATCGCCGAGCGACAGTTCCTCGCTTCGGTCAACGACCCCGGCATCGTCAAGATCTTCAACTTCGTCGAGTGGGTCACCGACGACGGTCGGCCCGTCGGCTACATCGTGATGGAGTACGTCGGCGGTCACACGCTCAAGCAGCTCACCACCGGCGACCACGACGTGCCGAAGTTGCTGCCGATCGAGCAGGCGATGGCCTACATGCTCGAGGTCCTCTCGGCTGTCGGCTACCTGCACTCGGTGGGGCTGGTCTACAACGACGTGAAGCCCGACAACATCATGATCACTTCCGACGAGGTGAAGCTGATCGACATGGGTGCGGTGTCGGCGATCAACGGCACCGGGCACCTGTACGGCACCCCCGGCTTCCAGGCGCCGGAGATCGTGCAGACCGGGCCCCAGGTGGTCACCGACATCTACAGCATCGGCCGCACCCTGGCCGTCCTGACCGTCGACATGCCGATGTCCGGCGGCCGCTACCTCGACGGGCTGCCCGATCCCTCGACGACGCCGCTGTTCGAGGAGAACCCGTCGTTCTACTTCCTGCTGCAGCGCGCCACGTCGCTAGATCCGAGCGAACGGTTCTCGACGGCCGAGGAGATGACGACGCAGGTCCTCAATGTGCTCCGCGAGACGGTCGCGCTGCACACGGGAGTGCCCCGGCCGTCGATGTCGACGGTCTTCACCCCGCAGCGTTCGACCTTCGGGACCGCCCTGCTGCTCGCTCCCGTCGACGGCTTCTTCGACCCGAAGGACGCCGCGATCCACGACCCCGAGGACATCGCCCGCGCGCTGCCGGTGCCGCTGGTGGATCCCACCGATCCCGCAGCGAGCGTGCTGACGTCGGCGGCGCTGTCGTATCCGCGGCAGACCCTCGACACCATTCGCGCGGCTCGCGCCGACGGCTTCAAGGCCTTGATCAACGCCGATCGGAGTCCCGACGACCCGTCTGTCGACCCGCTGCACCCGTCGGTGGAACTCGACCTCGCCGAAGCCCGCGCCCACTTGGAGCTCGGCAACCTCGACACCGCGCTGCAGCTTTTGCGCGAGGTCGCGGTGCATCACGGCGACTCCTGGAAACTGCACTGGTACCTGGGCATCTGTTCGCTGCTGAACGCCGAGCCGGAACTCGCCTTCGAGCGCTTTCACGAGGTCCTCGAGGCCATGCCCGGCGAGGTGGCCCCGAAACTGGCCGTCGCCGGGACGGCCGAGCTGATCGGCTACTGGCTGTCGGCCGAGGAGTACACCTCCAACGAGCAGATGGCGCAGGTGGAGCGCTGGTACGAGATCGCCCGGCAGAACTACCACGACCTGTGGCTCACCGACCACGGCATCGTCTCCGCCGCGTTCGGCTTGGCCCGGATGCTGCTGGCCGAGGGGCGGTTCGACGTCGCCATCGAGCCGCTCGACGAAGTCCCGACCACCAGCCGCCACTACGGCACCGCGCAGATCTCGGCGATCGTCACCCTCGTCCACGGCCG
>NZ_JAAYXO010000059.1 GCF_012515855.1 Gordonia sp. (in: high G+C Gram-positive bacteria) | reverse complement strand
TGGGTCGCCCATGGTGATCCGTTGGTGGTGGCGCCGACCGAGGATGCTCGTTGCCACCGCCGCGGGGTGGAGACCTCGGCCATCAGGGCCATGGGCGTGCCGGCGCGGTACTGGACGCCCGACGGGGGCGAGGTCACAGTGCCACAACCCGAGACCCTGCCGGACGGTGCCGACCAGGAGATGGTCACGATGAGCGACGGCCGGTTGCGAGCGATCAGCCAAGGCCGCACAGTGGTGGTGCGGGAGGAGGGTACGGCGGCCTTCTCGGAGATCGAGGTGCCGCGACGCGACGACGGACGCATCGAACGCCTGTACAGCTACGACACCGACGGCGAGACCGCGATCGTGTGCGGACTGCGAACCGACAACCGCAGCCCACTGGAGTGCCAGGTGATCGCGCCATGACACCCGGCCGGGTCGCTCGATCGCTGGTGTTCGCCGGTGCGCTTGCCGTTGCATCGGGCGTCATGGCTGTCGACGGCGCGGGGTCGTCACCTGCCGGTGCCGCCGGCCTGCGGCAGCACCACTACAACATCAGTTCCCGGCGAGACCGAACCTCGACGCCCTTCTCGCGGCTCGCGGTTACCTGGTGTATTCCGTCCTGTACCATGACAGTCTCTTCGTCTCGGTGAACGAGGCCTGCTACTCCGACCTCCAGTACCTACGCGGGTTCTTCGTGGGGTACGACAGCATCATGGGCGTCGCGAAGGCGCAGGACGAAGACTGCCGCGGGATGGACAAGCGTTTCGGCAACCTCGTCTTCATGTTGGGCACCCGCGCGAACCACAGCTCCGAGCTCCTCCCGAACCCGGGCAAGGCCTGTCAGGTCGCGACGGTCGAGTGCCGGATTGCCATCTGCCTGACGGTCGAGAACCTGCTCGGACGCATGACCGGGTGCAGTAGCCACCTTACAAACGACCACGTCCCGACGGCCCAGTCTCAGGCCACCGCCTACCGAAACTTCGCCGTGGGCTACGCGCCCAGCTCGCTGCGCTGGATCGCCGGCGACTTCAACCTCACCATCGGACAGGTTCCCCCGGCGTACGGCAACAACCACGTGCTGATGAACTACGGGTACACCGTGAACCCGAGAGCAACGTTGAACAAGCAGATCGACCACGTCTGGTGGCGTTCGCCGCCGGTGACGTTGAACTACTTGCCGGCCTTCTGCCCTCCCGACGCGAGCGACCACTGCCTGGTGGAGACCGAACTCGTCGTGTAACAGCGCGGGCCGTCGACGGCGAGACCGCGATCGTGTGCGGACGACGGGCCGGTGACCTCCGCGCCCCGCTGGAGTGCCAGGTCATCGCGCCCTGACCCCCGGCCCCGCGGCCGGTGGCGTCAGGCCGTGGTGGCGGCGACCGTCGGGGCGACGAGCGGCCAGGGGCGCTCGCGCTCGACGGCGAGGGCGACGTCGAACAGCAGGGCGTCGGCGTGGTGGCGGCCGAGCACCTGAAGGCCGACGGGCAGGCCGTCGATCTGACCGGCCGGGATCGACACCGCGGGGTTGCCGTAGATGTTCGAGATGATCGTCAGCGCCCCCATGTTCACCATGTCGGGGAACTTCTGGCTGAAGAAGTCGA